>NZ_JBEYWC010000019.1:0-132721 GCF_040704505.1 Streptomyces sp. NPDC047002 | reverse complement strand
ACTCGCCGATGCGGATGGCGGTCTGCGGCGAGACCACCGAGTCCATCGGGGCGGCCAGGAACGGCAGCTCGAAGCGGTAGGCGTCGATCTGCGACCAGCCCATCGCCGCGTGCCACCGGGATTCCGCCCTGGTGGAGAAGCGCGGTCCCTCGATCACCACCAGCGTGCCGTCCTCGACGGGCTCCCAGCCCCTGCCGCGCGCCGCCGCGATCGCCGCCTTGCGGCCCTCGGGGCAGTAGGGGTCGGCCAGCGAGGTGTGGACGACGTTCGACCTGCTGCCGTCGGGCAGCGGCAGGCCGTCGTAGAACGTCTGCGTCCGCGCCTTGGTGCGGTCGACCAGCTGGTCGGGCACCAGCAGGGTGCCGGGGCCGTACTCGGGGCGCAGGCCGCCCACGGCGCAGGGGCCGAGCACCTGGCGGACACCGACGGAGCGCAGTGCCCAGAGGTTCGCGCGGTAGTTGATGCGGTGCGGCGGGAGGTGGTGGCCGCGTCCGTGCCGGGGCAGGAAGGCCACCTGCCGGCCCGCGACCTCGCCGAGGAAGAGAGAGTCGCTCGGGGGACCGTAAGGGGTCTCCACCTCGACCTCGGTCACGTCATCGAGGAAGGAGTAGAAGCCGGAGCCACCGATCACGCCGATCTCTGCGTTCGCCATGGCCGTCACCCTAGCCGTCACCGCAGATCAGCAAGGAGCCGAGGCCGCCCACCGCGGGCGCACCCGGAGGAAGGAGCGGCCGTACCCGCGGGGAGAGAGGAGCGGACAGCCGAAGACCCCGGCCGCACGTGGCGGGCCGGGGCCTGGGGCGAGGAGGCGGAGCCGTAGGGGCTCAGGCGGCCGAGGAGCCGCTCGACGGGGCCGAGGACTTCGACGAGGCCGGGGCCGAGTTCGAGGCCGGGGCCGAGGACGACGAAGACGACGAGGCGGCCGCCTTCGAGTCCGAGGAGCCCTTGGACTCGGAGGAGCTCGTGGACTCCGAGGACGACGACTTCGCCGCGGGCGTGCTGCTCGACGACGAGCTGCGGCTGTCGTTGCGGTAGAACCCGGATCCCTTGAAGACGATGCCGACCGCCGAGAACACCTTCTTGAGGCGTCCCTGGCAGTTGGGGCACACGGTCAGGGCGTCATCGGTGAACTTCTGCACCGCTTCGAGGCCCTCGCCGCATTCGGTGCACTGGTACTGGTAGGTCGGCACTTGCTCCTCCTGGCACTCTCACTCGATGAGTGCTAACGACGCTCCATAGTGACGTATTCCGCGCCATCAGTCCACTGCCGCCGGTTCCCGGTGACCCATCGCACGTATCGCGCCGTGCCCAGGACCCCGGGCCAGCAGCTTCGACCGGAAGGAGAGCAGCACGGCCAGGGCGAGGGCCGTACCGGCCAGCGGCACCAGGAAACCGGCGCGCGCGCCGTGCGCGTCGGCCAGTCGGCCCGCGACCGTGACGGCCGCGGCCTGGCCCAGGGCGACGGCCCCGGTCAGCCAGGTGAAGGCCTCGGTCCTCGCCGAGGGCTCCACCAGCGCATCGACCAGGGTGTAGCCGCTGATCAGGGCGGGCGCGATGCACAGCCCCGCGAGGAAGCCGAGCACGGCGAGCAGCGGCACGGAGTGGACGGCCCACAGGGTGGCGGCGATCAGCGTCAGGCCGCCGTAGCCGAGCACGAGCCTGCGCCGTGGCCCGGTCTTCCAGGTGACGGCCCCGAAGGCGAGGCCGGAGAGCATGTTGCCGGCGGCGAAGACTCCGTAGAGGGGGCCGTTCGCGGCGGGGCTGCCGATCTCCTCGGCGAACGCGGCCAGGGAGACCTGCATCCCGCCGAAGACGGTGCCGATGCCGAGGAAGGCGGCGGCGAGCACGCGTACGCCGGACACGGAGAGGGCGGAGGCGCCGGTGCCGCGCGCCCTGGTCCTGGCGCCGAGGGGGTGGGGCTGGGTGGCCCGGCGGGCCGCGAAGAGGAGGCCGCCCGCGAGGGTCAGCGCGCCCTCGGCCGCGAGCCCCGCCGCCGGATGGACGGCGGTGCACAGGGCCGTGGCGAGTACGGGCCCGATGACGAAGGTGAACTCGTCGGTCACGGACTCGAAGGCGGCGGCGGTCGGCAGCAGCCGGGCGGTCCCGGGGGACCCGGCCAGTGCGCTCGCCCAGCGCGAGCGCACCATCGGGCCGATCTGGGGCACGGTGGCGCCGGTCGGCACGGCCGCGGCGAACAGCGTCCACAGGGGCGCGTCGGCGAGGGCGAGCGCGATGAGCGCCGCGACGGAAGCGGCGTGCGCGAGCACGCCGGGGACCAGCACGCGGGCCTGGCCGAGGCGGTCCGCGAGCTTGCCGCTCTGCGGTGCGCACAGTGCCATGGCCACGCCGGTCGTCGCGGCGACGGCGCCGGCCGTGCCGTACGAGCCGGTGGTGTGCTGGACGAGCAGGACGATGCCGATGGTCAGCATCGCGAAGGGCTGCCGGGCCGCGAAGCCCGGTACGAGGAAGGTCCAGGCGCGCGGGGTCCGCAGGAGCTGCCCGTAGCCGGGCCTGGGGGCCGCCGTCTCCGCGGCGGGGGAGTCGACCGTGTGGGACACGGTCCTTGCCTTTCTGCCGTCTGGTGACGCGCCCCGGGTGAGGGGCGGCCGAAGGCTGTCCGCTGTGCGCGGGCCCTGGGGCCGCGCCAGCCCTGCGTCAGACGGGGTCGAGAACGGTCGAGTGCTTCAGTTGTAAGGGGGCGGCGTGAGGACGTCGCCGTGCCGGGACGCGCGTGCGGACCGTCGTGGCCCCCGGGGCCTGACCCCGGAGGGGGCTGCCGCGGCGCACCCACAGCTCACCGATCCTACAGGCACCGGGGGCGGGCACCCTGCGAATGGACGGAGAAGCAGGCAGCCGGCCTTACTTCCGTCGGACCGGCCCGACCGGGGCCCTCGCCGAGAGTCCCCCCGTGCGGGAGGGGGATCACGGCCCGGATGCCGCGCTTGCGCAGGTGCTCGCGGATCGCGCGGGAGGAGTACGTCTTGTCGGCCAGGACCGTGTACCGGTCTGGTGCGGGGTCGGCCTCGCGGGCGGGGGACGCGTAGGCGGGCCATGACCTGGGGAAGGCAGGCGCATCACCGGCCTGGCCTGCGGTGGGAACGAACGTGCGGGGCCGGCAGCGGGCGCCGGCGGCGAGGTGGATCTTTGTGGCCAGTCCGCCGCGGGAGCGGCCGGTGGCGTGGTCGCCGGGTTCGCCGGCCGGGGCCCCTTTGTGCGGGCTCCGGCCGTGTGCTGGTGGGCCCGCACGATCGTGGAGTCGACCGAGACGGCCCAGCCCGCGTCCTCGTCCGCGTCGGCCTGAGTCATCAGAGCGGTGAACACCCGCTTCCGGGTGCCGTCCACGGCCCACATCCGCAGCCGGTTGCAGACCCCTCGCCAGGCGCCGTACTTCTCCGGCAGGCGGACCCATCCGGCAGGTGACCCACTGCGTGCTGGTGTGGAACTGGTGGGCGATCGCGTCGATCACTTCACGGTGGTCACGCCAGTGGCCACCCCGCCCGGTGCCCGGTCCGGGAGCAACGGCTCGATCCGCGCCCATTGCGTATCAGTCAGCGGCACCCCCGGACCGACTCCGGCAGGGCGGAATATCACGCCTCCGAACGCGCCTCCCGCACGTCCGCCCCCGTCTCGTACCGCCACAGCTGCTCGCTGACGAACTCGATGCCGCGAGTGAGGTGGCGACGGTACGTCGTGAACGGCAGCCCCAGTGTCTGGGCGACGGCCTCCTGGGTGGGGGCGGAATGCAGAAAGGTCGCGTCGAGGACCCGGTGCGGTTTCGACAGGGCCGGGTCGGACGCCATCGCCCGGATCACGCGCAGGAGCAGCACACGCAGTTCGTTCCTACGCTCGGCCGGGGCGAGGGAGCCGAACAGCTGCGTCCGCAGGAGTACGTTGTCGGCCGGGGAGTCACTGTGCAGCAGGCGCAGGGCCGATCGCACCGCCGCGGTGAATTCCTTGCGGGAGAGCACGACGAATTCCTCGGGCAGTCCTGGCGACACGGCGGCCGACCGGCCGGAGAGCGCCTGTGCCGCCAGCTGGTCGAGCCAAGGTTCCAGGGGTGCGCGGCGCCAGTTGCGGGCGAACAGCCCGAAATCGGTTGCGCCCACGCGCTGAAGTCGTGGAAGCGGGAAATGCTGTAGCCCGGCAAATCCCGCTTCCCACATCTCGCTGTGTGCCGCGATGCAGAACGACCAGGCCAGCCCGCCCCCGGACACCCATTCGCGGGCATTGCGGAAGAGCATGAGGTCCATGACGGGCGAGCGTTCCTCGTAATGCTCCGAGTCGATGACGAATCGCGAAATTCCCAGGTACTCTCCGGGCTGCAGTGATCCGTATTCCTCCACGTGCGCCCAGGCGGCGTCCACCACCGGATCCACTGTTCGGTCCGAAGCGCGGGGCGCGGTCAGCTTCAGCCAGGCGGAGAATCCGACCGGTCGGCCGGTTGAGGCACGCCGGTAGACCTCGAAGGATTCCGGGGAGTGGTCGAGCCAATAACTCGCTATCCCGGCCAGCTCCGGCCCCTCCATCTCTTCGGCCAGGTCCAGAATGCGCTGTCGGTCGGCATCGCGGTACCGGTCTCCGAACAGGTTGTCCGGCTGGTGCCAGTGGAAAAACTGTGCCATGACGGGACTGCGCCGCAAGAGGAAAAGAAGGCCATGAGTGGCCCGCGCCCCTGACTCCGCCTGAACGCGCGCTGTCAGATGATGACGTACGGCCTGATGAAGGGCCGCATAGGATTGCTGATCGCGCCACTGCAGATCGGATTCCAGCGCATTGCGGACGACATCGTGCGGAAATACGCCACCGCTGCTGAGTTCCGTGAACGGCAGGCTGGTCAGCCAGGCGAAGAGATCGGCTGCCTCGCCGGCCGGGAGGACAGCGCGGAGCAGATCCTCCGTGAGGAACTCGGCCAGGGCACACACGGCCAGCGCGTTCCGGTGCTGTGGACTGGGCACCTCTCCGACAAGGCGAGGGAGCAAGACGGACACCACGTCCTGGCCCGGCTTCCACGTGGGGTGGCCGGCATCATCCCGCACGGCCACCTCCGATGCCAGGCTCAGGGCAAGCGGATGGCCGTCCGAGAATCCGACCAGGGCCGGTCGCAGACGCTCGGGCACACCCTTCCGCTCCATGAGCGCCGCGCATTCGCCGGGGTGGAGGTTTCCCAGCGGCATGACGTACAGCGCTTCTGACCACGCGAGGTCGGACGTCCACGCGGGATCGGGGGGAAAACGGCTGGCGACGAGAACGAGGCAGTCGTGAGGGAGGCCGGGAAGAAAAACCTCTCTCAGCCAGGTCTCCAGGTCCTGGCAGTATTCGAAAGTGTCAACCACCAGCACTGTGCCGTCAGCGATCGAGCCCACAGCGGCCAGAAATGCAGGAGGCGAGACATCAAGTAAACGACCGTCGATCTCGGTCACCACGCGCCCTGCAGCCCGCGCATCGTCGGAGAGCTGTCGCAGCAGTGCGGATTTTCCGACCCCACCGATCCCGTGGACATAGAACACACCGGGAGATCCGTCTGCCTCTGCCAAGGCGGAGGCGAAGACATCGCGCTCTTCCTGTCTTCCGACAAAGGCCCGCCGCCGCGCGGTTTCCAACCGGTCTCTCAACGTCTTCAAACCTTTTCCTCCACGGTCCCGGCGGAGCCCTCACATCCGGCCGCCCCCTCGTCTGCCCATCCTCGATCGCCCCGTCGCGACGCTTGATCCGCCGCGACCGTCGGTCCGTCACGTCCTGGCTTCCGATACCGACCGGCTCACCCCGTCATCGGCGGGAGAAGTGGACAGTCAATGGACACTGATCGGCCTGGAAAACGGACAGTTCACGAGCCCACCATGGCCATGCTAACGGCCCTCAGCGGAAGCCCTGGAATCCCCGGAGGCACCCGGCGGAGCCCCGCAGGACATCATCGAGGAACAGAGAGTCACGAAAGCCATGACAGTGAACGAACCGGCAGCCCGGAGCGAGCAGGATCATTCAGGCGGCAGCGCATGGAGCATCGAGAGGGCCGCCACGATCGCGGACCGGCTTCAGTCACGTGCGGCGTCCTCGTCCCCTTCGGCCACGTTGCCCGCTGAGACGGTCGACCTGCTCGAATCCGAAGGGATGTTCCGCCTCGGCCTCCCCCAGGACCTCGGGGGGCGGGAAGAGGATCCCATGACTCTCGTACGCACCGCCGAGACTCTGGCGTACGCCGACGGCTCAGCCGCGTGGGCGACCATGACGGGGAACAGTTCGATGTTCTTCGCCTGGCTCGACCAGGACGTGGCGAAGAACCTGCTGGGCGATCGGCCCGGGCAGCCTGTCGCCTCCTCGTTCGCCCCCAGTGGGCGAGGCGTCGAGGAGGCTGAGGGGTACCGCCTTTCCGGCCGGTGGTCGTTCGTCAGTGGTTCGCCGCACGCGACGATGCTGGTGGTGGGCTTCGTGGTGGTCGGCCCGGACGGCGCTCTGCAGACCGCCGGGGACCGGCCGGTCATGCGGTGGGCGGTACTCCCGGCGGCGGACACCCATGTCCTGCCGACGTGGCACGACGCGGCGGGGCTGCGCAGGTCCGGGAGCCACGACATTGTGGCGGAGGACGTCTATGTCCCCGTGGAACGGACGCTGCTGCCCCTCGCCGAATCACCGACGGCCGACGGAGCGCTCTACCGGATGCCGTTCTACACCGGAGTCCGTTCGCTGCTCATCGGCATCCCGCTCGGCGTGGCCAGGCGCGCCCTGGACGAGGTGACGGACCTGATCCGGGTCAAGACGCGCGAGATGGAGCCACTGCTCAAGGACCAGGACACGCAGATCCGGCTCGCCGAGGCGGAGGCCGCCCTGCGCGCCGCCCGCCTCTACCTCCTGGAAGCGACCGAGCGCACCTGGGAGACCGTACGGTCGGGAGCGCCGGTGGCCCTGCCGCTGCGCGCCGAGTACACACTGGCCGCCCAGTTCGCGATGAGTAGTGCCGTGAACGCGGTCAACGTGGCCTTCGCCATCGCAGGGGCGTCCGCCTCGCGCGCGGGGGACGTCATCCAGCGTTGCTGGCGCGACGTAAACGTAGCAAGCCAGCACATCGCCTTCTCCCGCGGCCGGTGGCGGGCAGCCGGCCAGGCGCTCCTCGGGGCGGACATCGACCCTTACTCCGTATGACACGGACGGATGCCGGCGGCGCTGTCTGACCGACCCTCGTATCCTGCGGCGGTCATCAGCCACACCTGACGGGGTGAAGACCGCACAGCGCGCCCACCGCCGGGCGACGCTCCCCGCCGGGCGAGCCCCCGCGAGGACCCCCGCGAGCCCCCCCGCGGGGGTGGTCACCGCTTGCCGCCGCTCCGGTCGCCTCCGTTGGTCCGGCGGCCGCCGCCCGCGGCCCCGCTCCCGCCGGCGGCGCCCGTGGGGCCGGCGGGGCCCGGGGCGCCGCGGGTGCCGCGGCCGCCGAGCCAGCTGGCGAGCTTGCCGCTCTGGCCGACCGCGCGCAGGCGCTCCTCCGTGGCGTCGCGCACCGGGTCGGTGGCCACGACGAGGAGCTCGTCGCCGCGTTGCAGCAGCGTGGACGGCTGGGGCACGAAGCTGTTGTCGTCGCGTACGACGAGGGTCACGGCCGCCCCCTGGGGCAGCCGCAGCTCGCCCACCTCGACGCCGTGCATCTTGGAGCGCCGCGGGATGGCCACGGACAGCAGATGGCCGCGCAACCGCTCCAGGGGCGCCGACTCGATGCCGAGGTCGGCCGCGTCCGACGAGCCGCCCAGCCGCAGGGCCTTCGCGAGCCAGGGCAGCGTCGGGCCCTGCACCAGCGTGTACACGACGACGAGCACGAAGACGATGTTGAAGATCCGGCGGCTGTCGTCGATCCGGGCCACGACGGGGATCGTCGCCAGGATGATCGGGACCGCGCCGCGCAGGCCCGCCCACGACATCAGGGCCTGCTCCTGCCAAGGGATGCGGAAGGGACTGAGGCTGAGCAGCACGGACAGGGGTCTCGCGACGACCGTGAGGACCAGCCCGACCATCACGGCGGGCCAGAAGTCCGCGCCGAGTTCGTGCGGGGTGACCAGCAGCCCGAGCAGGACGAACATGCCGATCTGCGCGATCCAGCCGAGCCCTTCCGCGAAACCGCGGTTGGCGGGGGCGTGCGGCAGGCGCGCGTTGCCGAGAATCATGGACGCCAGGTAGACGGCGAGGAAGCCGCTGCCGTGCGCCGTGGCGCCGACGGCGTACGCGGCGACGGCGATGGCCATCACGGCGATCGGGTAGAGGCCGGAGGCCGGCAGCGCCACGCGCCGCAGTCCGTACGCGCCGACATAGCCGACGGCGAGGCCCACGCAGGCGCCGATCAGGAGTTCCAGGAGGATCTCGGCGACCAGCACGTACCAGCTCTCGACGTGCCCGGTCGAGGACAGCGCCACGACGATGATCACCACGGGGGCGTCGTTGAACCCGGACTCCGCCTCCAGGGCGCTGGTGACCCGGGTGGGCAGGGGCACGCGCCGCAGCACGGAGAAGACCGCGGCCGCGTCCGTCGACGAGACCACCGCGCCGACGATCACGGCCTGCCGCCAGTCGAGGCCGACCAGGTAGTGCGCGGCGGCCGCGGTGACGCCGACGCTGACGCCGACCCCGAGGGTCGACAGGGCGATGCCGGCGGGCAGGGAGGACTTGACGTCCTTCCACTTCGTGCCGAGGCCGCCCTCGGCGAGGATCACGACGAGGGCCGCATAGCCGATGACCTGGGTCAGTTCGGCATTGTCGAAGCGGACATGGAAGAAGCCGTCCTGACCCATCGCCACACCGATGCCCAGGTAGATCAGCAGGCTGGGGAGCCCGCTCCGGGACGAGATGCGCACGGCCGCGACGGCGACGAGCAGGACCAGGGAGCAGATGAGCAGCAGGATGTTGAGCTGGTGGACAGTCAGGGGCCGATCCTTCCTCCCACGCGAGCCGGATCGATCCTCCGGCGGGCCGGTACTTTGTTACCTTACCTAATCTTTAACGTTTTCTTGACGCGTTCGAGTGTGCGTGCGATCACTGGATCGGCCCAACGGGACTCCGCGTCCGAGTGAACCGGCCACTGCGCCTACAGTTGCTCCAGCATTTCCAGGACCGCCCTGCCCCGCGAAGGACAGCGATGCCCGCCAATTCGGCTCCCCCTCCCGCAAAGAAGAAGGGGCGACGCGCCCGGCTGGTCGTGATCGTCCTGGTCCTGGCGCTGGTCGCGGGGATCGGATACGGGGCGTACTGGGGCGTCGACACCGTCCGCTCCTCCCTGCCCCAGACGTCGGGGTCGGTCCAGCTGAAGGGGCTCAGCGGCCCGGTCGATGTGGAGCGGGACGGCTACGGCATCCCGCAGATCTACGCGAACAGCGACACCGACCTGTTCCGCGCGCAGGGGTACGTACAGGCGCAGGACCGGTTCTACGAAATGGACGTCAGGCGCCACATGACCTCGGGCCGCCTGTCGGAGATGTTCGGCAAGAGCCAGGTGGACACGGACGCCTTCCTGCGCACGCTCGACTGGCACGGGGTGGCCCAGCAGGAGTACGACCACGAGCTGTCGCCCGAGACCAAGAAGAACCTCCAGGCGTACTCGGACGGCGTCAACGCCTACCTCAAGGGCCGGTCGGCGAAGGACATCTCCGTCGAGTACGCGGCGCTCAACCTCACCGGCTCGTACAAGCCCGCGAAGTGGACGCCCGTCGACTCGGTGGCCTGGCTCAAGGCCATGGCGTGGGACCTGCGCGGCAACATGCAGGACGAGATCGACAGGTCGCTGCTGACGAGCCGGCTCAGCACGAAGCAGATCGACCAGCTCTACCCGCCGTACCCGACGGACAAGAACAAGCCGATCGTGCAGGGCGGCGCGGTCGTGGACGGCACGTTCGACCCGGAGGCCACGTCGGGCGACGGGAGCACGGGCACCGACCCGGGCACGGGCACAGGGCAGGGCCTGCCGCCGGCGTCCGGCGGCACCACGGGCCTCTCGGGCACCGGCGACGGCACGGGTGACGGCACGGGCACAGGCGGCACCTCGACCGGTTCGGGCACCGGCACCGGCACCGGTTCGGGCACCGGCACCACGGCCGACGGACTCGCCGCCGACGGCTCGGCCGTCTCCGCCGACACCGCCGCCTACCGGGACGACGCGAGCAGCGCTTCGGACGCGACGCAGGCCGTCGACGCGCAGCTCGGCTCGCTCTCCGACTCGCTCGACGCCATCCCGCAGATCTTCGGCCCGAGCGGCAGCGGCAGCGGCGTGGGCTCCAACTCGTGGGTGGTCTCGGGCAAGCTGACCACCACGGGCAAGCCGCTGCTGGCCAACGACCCGCACCTGTCGCCGAGCCTGCCCTCGGTCTGGTACCAGATGGGGCTGCACTGCCGCACCATCTCGCCCGGCTGCCAGTACGACGTCTCGGGCTACACGTTCTCCGGCATGCCCGGTGTGATCATCGGCCACAACGCGGACATCGCCTGGGGGATGACCAACCTCGGCGCCGACGTGACCGACCTGTATCTGGAGAAGGTCGACGGCGACACCTACCAGTACGGCGGCAAGGACAAGAAGTTCACCACCCGCAAGGAGACGATCAAGATCGCGGGCGGGGGGAGCAGGACCATCGTCGTGCGCTCCACGATCCACGGCCCCGTGGTCTCCGACCGGGACGACGAGCTGGTGAAGGTCGGCAAGCAGGCGCCCGTGCCGGGCCTCGCGCCCGACCGGGGCAGCGGCTACGCCGTCTCCCTCCAATGGACCGCGCTCACGCCGGGCAAGAGCATGGACGCCGTGTTCGCGCTCGACAAGGCGCAGAACTTCGCCCAGTTCAGGAGCGCGGCGCACTCCTTCGACGTGCCTTCGCAGAACCTCGTGTACGCGGACACCCAGGGCAACATCGGCTACCAGGCGCCCGGCAAGGTGCCGGTGCGCGCCAAGGGCGACGGCTCGCTGCCCGCGCCCGGCTGGGACCCCGCGTACCACTGGGAGAAGTCGATCCCGTTCGACGCGATGCCGTACGAGTACAACCCGAAGCGCGGCTACATCGTCACCGCGAACCAGGCGGTCGTGGACACCGCGAAGTACCCGTACCTGCTGACGAAGGACTGGGACTACGGCACGCGCAGCCGGCGCATCACCGACCTCATCGAGTCGAAGACGCGCGGCGGCGGCAAGATCTCCACCGACGACATGCAGGCCATGCAGATGGACAACACCAGCGAGATCGCCAAGCAGCTGGTGCCCTACCTGCTCAAGGACGACCTCGCGAAGAACAACGTGCCCGACCCGGCGGTGCGCCAGGCCCAGAAGCTCCTGGAGAACTGGGACTACACGCAGGAACCCGACTCGGCGGCAGCCGCGTACTTCAACGCGGTCTGGCGCAACATCCTGGAGCTGGCCTTCGGCGAGAAGCTGCCGAAGGAGGTCAGGGTCAAGGGCCAGTGCCTGAACGTGCGCCCCGCGGAGAGCACCGGGCCGCCGGACACCGACACGCTGGTGCGCGAGTGCGGCGAGCGGTCGGCCGACACGGCGCAGCCGGACGGCGGCGACCGCTGGTTCGAGGTCGTGGGCGACATCCTCAAGGACGACCACAACAGCTGGTGGACCTCTGCGGGCAACCGCAGGGACCACGCGACCACCACCCGTGACCAGCTGTTCGCCCGCGCCATGAAGGACGCGCGCTGGGAGCTGACCGCAAAGCTCGGCAAGGACATGTCGACCTGGAGCTGGGGGCGGCTGCACCAGCTGACGCTGACCAACAGCACCCTCGGCACCAGCGGCCCCGGCTTCCTCAAGTCGCTGCTCAACCGCGGCCCGTACAACCTGGGCGGCGGCGGATCCGCGGTCGACGCGACGAGTTGGAACGCGGCGGGCGGCTACGGGGTGACGACCGTCCCCTCGATGCGGATGGTCGTCAACGTCGGCGACTGGGACAAGTCACGCTGGATCAACCTGACCGGTGCGTCCGGGCACGCGTACAGCGCGCACTACACCGACCAGACGAAGAAGTGGGAGGACGGCGAGCTGCTGCCGTGGGCCTTCGGCATCGACGCCGTGAACAAGGCGACCAAGGACAAGCTGACCCTGAAGCCGTGAGGCGCCGCCGACAGCCGTGAAGGGGCGCGGCGCCCCCGGTCCGCCCGCCTCAGCCGCCCGCCCCGCCGCCGAAGCGGTGCACGCCCCCTGGCGTCACCGCCGCGTCGACGGGGCGGTCGTGCCGCTCCGCGGGCACGTGCTCCACCACCTCGCCGTCGTACAGCAGCACCGCGAGCACCGGGTGCGCGTCCGCCTCCGCCAGCCGCGCGAGCACCCGGTCGTACGAGCCGCCGCCGCGCCCCAGCCGCATGCCGCGCCCGTCCACGGCGAGGCCCGGCAGCAGGACCACCGCCGCGTCCAGCACCGCCGGGGGCCCCAGCCGCCCGCCCGACGGCTCCCGCAGGCCCCGGGGGCCGCGCGCCAGCCGCTCCGCCCCCTCGTAGACTGCCCAGTCGAGGTCGTTGTCGGACATCAGTACGGGCAGGATCACGCGCACGCCCCGGGCGCGCAGGGTGTCGAGCAGGGCGTGCGTGCCCGGTTCGCGCCCCACCGAGACGTAGGCGGCGACGGTGCCCGCCGCGGCGAGCTCGGGGAGTTCGAGGGCGCGCGCGGCGAGCGCGTCGGCCGCGTCGGCGCGCTCGCCGGGGGAGAGCGCGGTCCGCGCCGCGAGGAGTGCGGCGCGCGCCGCGGCCTTGGCCACCGGCTGCGCGCCGGGGTCCTGGGGTGCCCCACCGGGCTCCGGGTTCGTCATGGACAGCCCTGAACCTCTCGTATCGTTCCTTATCGCTCTTTACGGGACGAAGTTCATCCAAAGCTCATCTTCCCGTCCATGAGGGGCGACTAGGGTGCCGCGCATGATCTACTCGCCACCCCCCAGGATCACCAAGGCTGTCATCCCCGCCGCCGGGCTCGGCACCCGCTTCCTGCCCGCCACGAAGGCGACGCCGAAGGAGATGCTCCCCGTCGTCGACAAGCCGGCGATCCAGTACGTGGTCGAGGAGGCCGTCGCCGCGGGCCTCTCCGACGTCCTCATGATCACCGGGCGCAACAAGCGCCCCCTTGAGGACCACTTCGACCGCAACTACGAGCTGGAGGAGGCGCTCTCCCGCAAGGGCGACCTGCGGCGCCTCGCCACGGTGCAGGAGTCGAGCGACCTGGCGACCATGCACTACGTGCGCCAGGGCGACCCGCGCGGCCTCGGCCACGCCGTGCTGTGCGCCGAGCCGCACGTCGGCGACCAGCCCTTCGCCGTACTCCTCGGCGACGACCTGATCGACCCCCGCGACCCCCTCCTCGCGCGCATGGTCGAGGTCCAGGAGCGCGAGGGCGGCAGCGTCGTCGCGCTGATGGAGGTCGAGCCCGAGCAGATCCACCTCTACGGCTGCGCCGCCGTGGAGCCGACCGCGCACTCCGACGTGGTCAAGGTGCACGACCTGGTCGAGAAGCCGGAGCCCGCCGAGGCCCCGAGCAACTACGCCATCATCGGCCGCTATGTCCTGGACCCCGCCGTCTTCGGCATACTGCGGAAGACCGAGCCAGGCCGTGGCGGCGAGATCCAGTTGACGGACGCACTCCAGCAGCTGTCCGCCGACGAGAGGACCGGCGGGCCCGTGCACGGCGTCGTCTTCAAGGGGCGGCGCTATGACACGGGAGACCGCGGGGACTTTCTGCGCGCCATTGTCAGACTCGCGTGCGAACGTGAAGATCTGGGCCCGGACTTCCGGGCCTGGCTCCGCAGATTTGTCATCGAGGAGATGCAGGCATCGTGAGCAGCACGGCAGAGTCGGCACCTGCGGGCCAGGGCGAGGCCCTGTGGAGCGTGGGGGAGCACGTCGCGGACATCCTCGCGGCGATCCGCCCCCTCGACCCCATCGAGCTGTCCCTGCCCGACGCACAGGGCTGCGTCCTCGTGGAGGACGTGGTCGTGCCGGTGTCCCTGCCGCCGTTCGACAACAGCTCCATGGACGGGTACGCGGTGCGCACCGCCGATCTCAGCGGCGCGACGCCCGAGTTCCCCGCCGTGCTGACCGTGGTGGGCGACGTGGCCGCGGGCAGCGGCGCGCTGCCCGAGGTCGGCCCGGGGCAGGCCGCGCGGATCATGACGGGCGCCCCGCTGCCGCCGGGCGCCGAGGCCGTCGTCCCCGTGGAGTGGACCGACGGGGGCGCGGGCGGCGGCGCCGTGGCCACCATGCTCCCCGCGGGCGAGGGGTCGGACGGCGCGAGCGGCGAGGTGCGCGTCCACCGTCCTGCCGAGCCGCGCGCGCATGTGCGCGGCGCGGGCAGCGACGTGCAGGCGGGCGATCTCGCCCTGGAGGCGGGTACGGTGCTCGGCCCGCCGCAGATCGCCCTGCTCGCGGCGATCGGCCGGGGCACCGTGCGGGTGCGGCCGCGGCCGCGCGTCGTCGTGCTGTCCACCGGGAGTGAACTGGTGCAGCCGGGCGAGGAGCTGGCGGAGGGCCAGATCTACGACTCCAACAGCTTCGCCCTCGCCGCGGCGGCCCGCGACGCGGGCGCGATCGCCTACCGGGTCGGCGCCGTCGCCGACGACCCGGACACGCTCCGCTCCACCATCGAGGACCAGCTGGTCCGCGCCGACCTGCTGGTGACCACGGGCGGCGTCAGCGTCGGCGCCTACGACGTGGTGAAGGCGGCGCTCTCCTCCGTGGGCGACGAGGACGAGCCGGGCAGCGGCATCGACTTCCGCAAGCTGGCGATGCAGCCGGGCAAGCCGCAGGGCTTCGGCTCCATCGGCCCCGCGCACACCCCGCTGCTGGCGCTCCCCGGCAATCCGGTCTCCAGCTATGTCTCCTTCGAGCTGTTCGCGCGGCCCGCGATCCGGGCGATGATGGGCGCCGCCGAGGTGCACCGCCCGGTGGTGCGGGCGAGGCTCGCGGGCGGGAAGCCGCTGTCGTCGCCCGCCGGCCGGCGCCAGTTCCTGCGCGGCAGGTACGAGGGGGCCGCGGGCGAGGCGACCCCGGTCGGCGGCGCGGGCTCGCACCTGGTGGCCGCGCTCGCCCACGCGGACTGCCTGATCGTGGTGCCCGAGGAGACGACGTCCGTCGAGCCGGGCACCGAGCTGGACGTCGTCCTGCTGGGCTGACCGCCGCCAGGTCCCGCGCACGATCCGCCGGGCCGCGGCCCGCCCGGCCGGGCCGCGCGGCCGCGCTGCGCCCCTGGCGCGCACGCCGAGGGGCGTCCTGACCGGCCGAAGGGCGCCAGGTGGCGGTACGGTTGGCTGCTTGAACCGGCCGAGCAGCGCCGGTACGCGCCGAGGGGGCAGGCCCGCGCGGGCCTGCCCCCGTACGGCCGTCAGAACGGGCCAGGACCGGGAGCGTCACACCGTATGACCGCGATTCCGCCGGGGGGCAGCCCCGGACAGCCGGGAGCCGGGGGTCCGCTGCCCCGGGACGGGCAGGCCGTCGCCGGCCTCACCCACGTCGACGAGACGGGCGCAGCCCGCATGGTCGACGTCTCAGCGAAGGACGTCACCGCCAGGGTGGCGAGGGCCAGCGGCCGGGTGCTGGTCGCGCCCGAGGTCGTCGCGCTGCTGCGGGGCGGCGGCGTGCCCAAGGGCGACGCGCTCTCCGTCGCGCGCATCGCCGGGATCATGGGCGCCAAGCGCACGCCCGACCTCGTACCCCTCTGCCACCCGCTGGCCGTCTCCGGCGTCACGGTCGACCTCGCGGTCGCCGACGACGCGGTGGAGATCGAGGCCACGGTGAAGACCACGGACCGCACCGGCGTCGAGATGGAGGCGCTGACCGCGGTGTCCGTCGCCGCGCTCACCGTCGTCGACATGGTGAAGGCCGTCGACAAGGGCGCCGTGATCACGGACGTACGCGTCGAGGAGAAGCGCGGCGGCAAGTCCGGCGTCTGGACCCGGCCGGGAGGCGACGCGTGAGCGGCACGGGGGCGGACCGCCGCGCCCTGGTCGTCACCGCGTCCAACCGGGCCTCCGCGGGCGTCTACGAGGACACCGGGGGCCCGCTGATCGTCGCGGCCCTCACAGGCCTCGGCTTCGCCGCCGACGGCCCGCGCGTGGTGCCCGACGGCGACCCGGTGGAGAGCGCGCTGCGCGACGCCGTCGCCGCCGGCTACGACGTGGTCGTCACCACCGGGGGTACGGGCATCTCGCCGACCGACCGCACGCCCGAGGCCACCCGGCGGGTGCTCGACCGCGAGGTCCCCGGCATCGCGGAGGCGATCCGCGCGCAGGGCCTCGCCAAGGTGCCCACGGCTGCGCTCTCGCGCGGCCTCGCCGGCGTCGCGCGCCGGACCCTGATCGTCAACCTGCCGGGGTCGAGGGGCGGCGTACGGGACGGGCTCGCCGTGCTCGAAGGGGTGCTGGTGCACGCCGTGGACCAGCTCCGCGGCGCCGACCATCCCCGCCACGACGGATGAACCCCGCCTGGCCGGTGCTGCTGACGGACGGCGACGTCGCCCTCCGCCCGATAAGGGTGCGCGACCAGCGGGCCTGGCGGGACGTCAACCGGCGCAACAGGGACTGGCTCAGGCCCTGGGAGGCGACCATTCCGCCGCCCGTGCCGGGCGCGCCCCTCGCCCACCGGCCGACGTACCGGCAGATGGTGCGCCACCTCAAGCGGGAGGCGGCCGCGGGCCGGATGCTGCCCTTCGTCATCGAGTACCGCGGCCGCCTGGTCGGGCAGTTGACGGTGGCCGGAATCACCTGGGGCTCGATGTGCTCGGGCCATGTCGGCTACTGGATCGACAGCGAGGTCGCGGGGCGGGGCGTGATGCCGACGGCCGTCGCGCTCGCCACCGACCACTGTTTCCAGGCGCTCGGCCTGCACCGCCTCGAAGTCTGCATCCGTCCGGAGAACGGGCCGAGCCGGCGGGTCGTGGAGAAGCTCGGCTTCCGCGAGGAGGGCCTGCGACCCCGCTACCTGCACATCGACGGCGCCTGGCGCGACCACCTGGTCTTCGCGCTGACGGCGGAGGAGGTCCCCGAGGGGCTGTTGCGCCGCTGGCGCCAGGCCAGGCGGCACCGGACGCCCGGCGAGTGAGCGTACGGCGCCCGGGACCGCCGGGCGCCGCTTTCCCCCGCTCCCGCCTCGCCCTTTCTGCGCCCTTTCCCCGCCCTTCTGTTCGAAATGTGTTCGAATAAAAAGACGACCCGACCGGTCCTTTTATGGGAATACGTGTTCGATATCGATCAGGGTGGTTCACCATTCCGCCATAGGGTGATCCGAACAATCACAAAAAAGTTCAGTGATATCAGCCAGATCGTGCGACACACCGGCCCAATTGGCGGATGCGCTCCTGCGGATCCCTCTACGGTGTGAAGCGTGAGCAGCAGCGGCCTCATTTACGCAGTCATCGTCGGGGCCTGGGCCGCCTACTTGGTGCCGATGTGGCTCCGCAGGCAGGACGAGCTCAACGAGGCGCGTCCGACAGAACGCTTCAGCACCGCCATCCGGCTGCTGTCCGGCCGGGCGGGGATGGAGCGCAGATACGCCAAGGGCCTGCGGGAGCGCGTCGAGGACCAGGAGCCGGAGGCGGCCGAGGCACCCGAGGCGCAGGACGCCGTCGCCGAGCGCGGCGACGCGGTCCCGGACGCCGGGGCGGAGCCGATGAGCTCCGTCGACGTCCGCTCCTTCGCCGCGCCCCCCGCCCTGACCGAGGCGAGGATCGAGGTGCGCGCGGCCGCAGGGGAGCCCGCGAGGCGCCCGTCCGCCGAGGAGCGCGCGCCCCGCGCGCGCCGGTCCGCGACCGAGGCCGACCGCGCCACCCGCGCACGCCGCTCCCAGGTGCTCGCGCGCCGGCGCCGTACGACCGTGACCCTCTTTGTCGCCTTCACCGTCGGCGCCGTCGTCGCGGCGGTCGGCGGGCTGCGGCTGCTGTGGGCGCCCGCCGTGCCGGCCGTGCTGCTCAGCATCTACATCGCGCACCTGCGCGCCAACGAGCGGCGGCGCTTCACCTTCACCATGGACCGGCGCAGGGCCGAGGCGGCCGCCCAGCGGCTGCGCGAGACCCGCTCGCACCGCCAGGCGCCCGTGGAGCGCGACGAGGACGCCCTGCTCGAAGGCGACCCCGCCCCGCGGCCCGCCCAACGCGTCTCGCCGCAGGAGGCGGGCCGCAGGGCGCTGGTCGAGCAGACCGACCACGCCGAGTGGCTCGACCAGGAGCGGGAGCGCCGCCCCGGCCGCGGCGACAGCTGGGAGCCCGTCCCGGTGCCGCTGCCCACCTATGTGACCGCGCCCGTCGCGCCGCGCGCCTCCAACGGCGTCGAGGTCGGGGACCCGGAGACCTGGAGCGCCGCCCGCTCCTCGCCCGCCGCCGACCCGGCCCAGGAGCCGGGGCCCGCGCCCGCGCCTCCGCCGGCCCCGCGCCGCGCGCGCGACCACGGCAGGACGCCCCTCTTCGACCAGTACGACGACTACGGCGACGCCGACAGGCCGCGCGCGGCCAACGAGTGACCGCGCCAGGCCGCCGGCCCCGGTGACCAGCGCACAACGGATTTCCGACCACCCCGACCGGGGTGCTAGAGTCTCACTCGTCGCAAGGGCCTGTGGCGCAGTCCGGTAGCGCACCTCGTTCGCATCGAGGGGGTCAGGGGTTCGAATCCCCTCAGGTCCACAGACACAGGGAAGCCCCTGTCGGAGAGATCCGGCAGGGGCTTTTCCGTACGGTGTCCCGGGGTGCGGGTCAGGTGGCGAAGACCTGGGTGTCGTCGGCGAACGCCTTGAACTCCAGGGCGTTGCCCGCGGGGTCGAGCAGGAACATCGTCCACTGCTCGCCCTTCTCGCCCGCGAAGCGCGGATAGGGCTCGATGACGAACTCCGTGCCCGCGGCGCGCAGTCGCTCCGCGAGGTCGTGGAACTCCGCGGTCGTCAGCAGGAGTCCGAAGTGGGGCACGGGCACGTCGTGGCCGTCCACCGCGTTGTGGGCGCGCTCGGCCGGGCGCGGCGCCAGGTGGGTCACGAACTGGTGGCCGTGGAGATTCCAGTCGACCCACCGCTCGGCGCTGCGGCCCTCGGTGAGGCCGAGCACGCCGCCGTAGAAGCGGCGGGCCGCGGCCAGGTCGTCCACCGGCACGGCCAGGTGGAAGCGCGGCAGCCCGGCCGCGGTCCTCGGGGTGGCGTCGGGCGATGCGTCAGCGGTCATGGGGTGTTCGCCTCTCTCGTACGGCGGCGGCGGGTACGGGCCGACGCTACGCGCCCGCGCCCGCGACCTGCACCAGGGCGTGCGTCCCCGTCACCCGCCACGGCTCGCCCGTGGCGTCGAGCGCGGCCACCGTCTCCGGGGCGAGGCCCGTGACCACGTCCGACTTGAGGGTGCGCAGCGCCGCGACCTGGCCGGGGAAGGGGGTGGCGCACGCGGCGAACGGCGTCGTGGGCGGCCAGAGCCTGTCGCCCACCAGGCGGCGGTAGTTGAGGTCGCCCTTGAGCAGCGTGACGGTCGCGGTCGCCAGATGGCGGCGCAGGTCGTCAGGCATCTCCGCGTAGCCGAACGGCGCGCAGAAGAAGGGGTGCGCGCCGACGGCGAGCCGGCCGTCGGCCACCGCGTCCCACAGGCGGCGGCCCGCGCCGCCCGCCGCGCCGCCGGACGCGGCGAGACGCCGCAGCGCGGCGTCCGCGTCCGCGGCCGTGGCGTCAGAGACGTAGTACGGGTACGGCTTGACGTGCAGGACCGCGCTGCCCGCCCGGCCCGTGTGCAGCAGGTGGTCGAGGAGGAGCAGGTCGGGCACGAGCTCGCGGGCCGCGTTGTCGGCGATCAGGTGCACGGTCACCGCCGGGTCGTCGCCCGGCGGCAGCAGGTCCCAGAGGCGCTCGCGCTCGTCGGCCACCAGCTGCGCCGCGCCGCCTCGGGCGGTCTCGCCCGCCGTGATCCGGAAGCCGAGGTCGGCGCGGTTGCCCCAGAGCGCGGCGCCGAGCAGGGCGTCCGCACGCTCGCGCTCGGGCCGTTCCGCGAGGGCGTCGAGCGCGGCGAGCTCCTCGTCCACGGCGGTGCCGCGCAGCTCGGCGTCCTTGAAGGGCGCGAACGGGTCGAGCCCCTGCCGCACCCCGGGCGCGAAGTACCCGACGGCGCCGAGCAGCCGCCGGTAGAAGTAGCTCTCCCCCCACAGGAAGGTCAGGTCGGACCAGGGCCTGCCGACGGCGGCCCCGGCGCCCCAGGCGTCCCACTGCGCGGCGTCGTGCGCGTCCTGCGGCAGCGCCGCCACGGTCCCCTCCGTGATCTCGGCGAGCAGCCCGTCGAGCGCGCCGCGCACGGCCGGCGGATGGGGGGTGGCGTCGCGCACCTGCCGGACGAGCGCGGGGTGGCGCTCGGCGAGCACGCCGTGGGCGAAGGTGCCGGGCACGTCGGCACGGACAGCGGGGGCCTCTTCGGTGTTCACCGGTCCATGATCCCTCGCGCGCCGACGCGGTACGTACGCCGTCCGCCCGGCCGCCGGGAGGCGCGGTGTGACTGGGCTTGTCCGAGTTCTTTCGGGAAAGGCAAAACGGAGTTCTCGAATATTCGATTCCGTTGACCGCGAGGTCATTCGTGCGCTTGTCTTCCCGGGCGGCACGAGGGGCGCCGTACGGATCAGGGGAAAGGCGCCGGCGCGGCCTGCCGGACACCCCTCGCACCCCCGTCACCTCGCCCTTTCGGTGGGCGGTTTCGCGCCGCAGGTGACGGAGGGTAGATGTTCTACCGGGGGTTTTCCCGATGGTCGTCGCAGGTCAGGGCCGCCCGGCGGAAAGGCGGGCGGGCGTGCTCGGGAAAAGCGTCCATGGCCGTCCTCCGCGCGATATACGATCCCCGCATTGTTCGGCCCCCAGCAATGCCCGAAGCGCGCCCCGTTGCTCATCGACACCACGCACCCGGTCGAGGGATCGACCTCTGCCGGGGAATTGACCTCAGGATCGGCCGGGCCGGCACCGTCCGCCACGGAGTGCCGGTCGGAGACGAGACTTCGGACCACACGAAGGTTTTCCATGACCCGTGCCCGCACCCCCGTGTCTGCCACCACCGCCCGCAGGACACGCCCCTGGCCGGTCGTGCTCGTCCTCGCGTTCCTCGCCCTGACCGGCGGCGGCTTCGCCATGGAGCGGGCGGTCGGGGTCGGCGCCGTGGCGGCGTACGGCGTCGCGGGCGCCGTACTGCTCGGCTGGCTCGAATCGTTCAGGCGCGCGCAGCACGACCTCACCTACGCCCTGATCAAGCTGCGCGGCGAGGTCAAGGAGCGCGACGCCGAGCTCGCCCGCCGCGACGCCCAGTGGCACGGATACGTCAACACCCAGGCCGAACGCATCAGAGAAGAGGCGCAGTTCACGCTCGAACGGCGGCTGCCCGCGGCCCTCGCCCGCACGGCGGTGCCGCCCGCGCTGCACGCCGACGGCGCGGACGGCGCGGCGGAGACGGCGAGGCCGCCGGGCCCCGGGGGCGACGGCGGCGAGGGCATCTCCGCCTGGTTCGACCGGATGCTCGCCGAGGTCTCACGCTCCATCGACGAGCGCGAGGAGTCCCAACGGCTCTCCCTGGTGGAGCTGGCGAACCGCATCCAGACCTCGGCACACCGCATCCAGGCCAAGGCCACCGGCATCGCGGACCGCTACCCGGGCGACACGGACCTGCTGGAGACCACCATGCAGGTCGACCACGCGGCCACCCAGCAGGCCAGACACGCGCAGAGCCTCAAGGTCCTGTGCGACGAGTGGCCGGGGCAGCAGTGGCAGGAGCCGCTCGCGCTGGTCGACGTCGTACGGGCCGCGTCCGGCCGGATCATGTCGTACCGCAGGGTGGAGGTCACGGGCGACCCGGACGTCGGCATCGCCGCGATCGTCGTGGAGCCGCTGATCCACCTGATCGCCGAACTCCTCGCCAACGCCACCGAGTACTCGCCGCCGCGCACCGCGGTACCCGTCGCCGTGCGCCCGGTGCAGCGCGGCGCGGTCATCGAGGTGGACGACGGCGGACTCGGCCTCGACGACTACCGGCTCGCCGAGGCGCGGGAGATCGTCTCCGGCCGCAGGCTGCTCGGCGTGGGCGACGTGGGGGAGATCCCGCAGACCGGCTTCGCGGTCATCGGCAGGTTCGCCAGGCGGCACGGCTTCGGCGTCGACCTCGGGCCCTCGCCGTACGGCGGGATCCGCGCGGTCGTCCTCGTACCCCTGGAGATGCTGGAGAAGCTCGACCCGCCCGGCACCGCCAAGCGCCGCCCGGCGGCGGACGAGGAGCGCTCGGCCCACCGCGCCCCCGGCCGGGTGCGGCCCGACGGCCTGACCGAGGCGGACGTGTCGCCCGCCGACCCGCGGTTCGTGCACAACCCGCTGGTCCCGCAGCCGCCGCGGAAGCCCCGCAGGCCCGAACTCCCCGCGCAGGAGCCCGCCCTGCCCCGCCGCGAGGGACCCGGCACGCCAGCGCAGGGACGGGAGCGCACCGGGCGCGAGCCGGGCGGCCCCGCCCAGGACCGGGCCGCACCGGCCCGCGCGCAGGACCCGCGCCCCGAGGACCTGGCGGGCACCGGCCGCACGGCAGGGGAGCGCGACCCGTACGACCGCAGCGCACAGGACCCGATCACCCACGACCGCACCGCGCGGGACCGCGACGACGCCGCGGGCCGCCCCTCCGAGTCCGGGCGCTCCGCGGCGCAGCACCCGGCGGCCCCCGAGCCGCTCGTCCCCGAGCCCCGCCAGCGGGCCGGCTCCGCGGCCCCCGACAGCGCGCCCGAAGGACCGAGGCGGCTGCCGCGCCGCAGGTCGGCACGGGGCGAGTCGCGCCCGATGCCGAACGGCCCCAGCAGCACCACCCCGCCGGGCACGCCCGAGGAGGCGGGGGAGTGGATGTCGGCCTTTTTCGAGGGCTGCAACGAGGGCTGCAACGCGCAGGAACCCCCGCACCCGCGCCCCGCGGGCGACGACGGAACACCTCCGCCCACGCCATGACCCCGCCCGCCGGGTGCCGCCGCACCGCCCCCTCCCCTCCCGCCCTCCCGAATCACCAGAAGAACGGAACCGACCATGAGTTACGTGACCGAGCCGGAGCAGCGGAGCTGGATGATCGCCGACGTCGCCGCCGTTCCGGGGGTACGCCAGGTCATCGTCTTCAGCGCCGACGGACTCCTGCTGACCAGTTCTGAGGGGATGGACAGGGACGCGGCCGACCGGCTCGCGGCCAACTGCTCCGGACTGCTCTCGCTCGGCCGCAGCCTCGGCAAGGAGTTCGGCTCCGACGGGGGCCTCGTCCACCAGCAGATGGTCGAGTTCAACGGCGGCTTCCTCTTCATGCGCAGCGCGCACGGCGCCCATCTCGCCGTCGTCACAGGGCCCGTGGTGGACCCGAAGCTGGTGGCCCGGCAGATGCAGGCCCAGGTGATGAAGATCGGGGCCCCCAACCTCAGCAGTCCGCCCCGGCAGGGGTCTGTGTGAGCGGCTCAGCCGGCCCCGGGCGAGCGCGCCCGGGGCCGGAAACCGAGGACGGTTCCGCGGCGCTGCGCCCCTACGTCATCACGCGGGGCCGCTCGCGGCCGAGCCGCAACACGGTCGGCGTCGAGACGCTGCTGGTCGCGACCGTGCCCGCCAAGCCGCTGCCGGTGTCCGCGGCACGCGAGGAGCGGGCCCTCGTGCGGATGTGCGAGCGGCTGCTGTCCCTGGTCGAGGCCGCGGCCCACCTCGCACTCCCCGTGAGCCTGGTGAAGGTCCTTGCGTCCGACCTGGTCGACAGCGGCCACCTCACCGCGCGCTCCGGCGTGCCGCAGGCCGTACTGCCCGACCCGAAACTGCTTCAGGAGGTACTGGATGGTCTCCGTCGGCTCCGCTGACCGCTACCTGCCCGACACTGTCCAGCAGGCCGTCAAGATCCCCGTGGTCGGGGCCTTCGGGGTCGGCAAGACGACGCTGGTCGGCTCCGTCAGCGAGATCGCGCCGCTGCGCACGGAGGAGGTCATGACGCAGGCCGGCGTCGGCGTGGACGACCTCGCGGCCACCAGCGGCAAGACCACCACCACCGTCGCCATGGACTTCGGGCGCATCACCCTCAGCCCGCGCATCGTGCTCTACCTCTTCGGCACACCGGGCCAGAAGCGGTTCTGGGACCTGTGGGAGGGGCTGCTCGAAGGAGCGCTCGGAGTGCTGGTGGTGATCGATACCCGCCGCCTTGAGGACAGCTTCGACGTGCTGGAGCAACTGGAGCTGCGGCGGGTGCCGTTCGCCGTCGCGGTCAACCAGTTCCCCGACAGCCACCCCTACCCCACCGAGGAACTCCGGGAAGCCCTGGACCTGTTGGAGGAGACACCCATCGTGATGTGCGACGCGAGGGATCGCGCGTCGTCGGCGGAGGCACTGATCACCCTCGTCGAGTACGTGATGGACAGCAGCGCCGTACGCACGCCGGAGACCGCGTCGTGACGCCGCGCGGGAGCGGCCCCCACGACACGGCGCGGCACGGCGCACAGGCCGGTGCGCGGGAGGCGGCGCCGCCCGGCGGCTGCCCCGTCCCGCACGGCGCGGGCGGCGGCGGGCAGCACCGCGGCGCGGAGCGGCCGATGCTGCTCACCGACATCGTCTCCTCGCCCGACCCGCACCTCGTCTACCGCGCACTGCGCGACAGGTACGGCGCGGTGGCGCCCGTCGAACTCGAACCCGGCCTGCCCGCCTGGCTGGTGCTCGGCTACCACGAACTCCTCGTCATCACGCGCCAGGAGCAGCTGTTCTCCCGCGACCCGCGCAACTGGCACGCCCTGCGCGAGGGCAGGATCGCGCCCGAGTCGCCGCTGATGCCGATGATGCGCTACCACCCCGTCTGCTACCACGAGGACGGCGCGGAACACCGGCGCATGCGTGTCCCGTTCGACGAGGGCGTCGGCAGGCTCAACGAGCGGGCGGCCAGGCGGCTGATCGAGGTCCGCTGCCGCGCGCTCGTCGCCCGGTTCTCCGAGGAGGGCCACGCCGACCTCGTCAACGACTACGCGGCGCTCGCGCCGATGATGTCGCTCGCCGGACTCTTCGGCCTCGGCCCCGCGCAGAGCGAGGAGCTGGTGCGCACGGTCCTCGGCGTGGTGGGCTCCAACCCCGGCTCCGAGGAGGCGTACCAGACCCAGCACCGCATCATCGGCGAGATGATCGCCCGCCAGCGCGCCGCCCCCGAGACGGACCTCACCTGGACCTTCGCCCACCACCCCAACCTGGTGACGGACGAGGAGCGGTACGCGGCGATGCACCTGATGCTGATCGCGGGCAACGCCCCCACCATCTCCTGGATCGCGCAGACCCTGCGGATGATGATCACCGACCCGCGGTTCGCCGCCCGGCTGCGCGGCGGACGGCTCGGCGTGGACGACGCGCTCGACGAAGCCCTGTGGCGCGAACCGCCGTTGAACGCGATGCCCGCGCGGTACGTGCTGCACGACATCGAGCTCGGCGGCCAGGTGCTGCGCAGGGGCGACTGCCTGATCATGGGCATCGGCGCGGCCAACGACGACCCGGAGATCCGGCCGGACGAGGGCGAGGACTGGGGCAACCGCGCCCATCTCGCCTTCTCCGCGGGACCGCACCGCTGCCCCGCGCAGCTGCCGGCCCGGCTGATCGCCCGCACGGCCGTGCGCACGGTGCTCAACCTGCTGCCCGATCTCGAACTCACCGTGCCCGCCGACGAACTGGTGCCGAGCCCGTCGCCGTGGACCCGGGTGCCCGCACGGCTGCCCGTCTCGTTCACACCGCGCGGGGTGCCCGAGGGCCCGGACACCGGGCCCGACGGCGCACGGAGTGACCCCATCGGGTGACAACAAGGCGCGATCACGACCCAATAGCCGGTAATGTGACGAGATATGACCACAAGCAACACCGCGGCGTACGCCCCGCTCATGGGCACGCTCTCGGTGATCCCCTGGACCAGTGATCCCGCGGAGGGGGAGCGCAGCGCGCCGTTCCTGCTCGCCTACTCGCTCGGTGACGGGCGGCAGGGTCCCGCGGCGGGTGAGGACGCGGTGCGCGCCGTCCTCGGCGAGATCGGTCTCGAACCCGGTACCGAGACCGTGGACCTCGCGGACCGGCCGTCCGTCGCGATCAAACTGCTGGTGGAGGCGGGGCGGGCCGTGCTGACCATGCCGTACCTCAACGCGCAGTGCCCGGTGCCGCCGGAGTGGGAGCAGGACGCGCGCAGAGCGGGCCGGGTGTACTTCATCGTGGCGACCAGGCCGTGGACGGACGGGGTGCCTGGACGCCCCGTCTCCGAGGACCAGTTGCGCGCGTTCGTCGGCAACCCCGAGGTGGTCGCGACCGCGGCCCACTGCCTCGTACCGGTCCGCAGCCTGACCGGCTGACGGGAGGGCGCCCGAGCACACCCCGGGCCCGGTCCGCACGCCCGTGCGGACCGGGCCCGGAGTGCTCTGCGGCGGGGGAGCGGCGCGGCAGCCCGGCCGGGGCCGCGGGGGCCACCGGAACACCGGGACCGTCTCATCCGGCCCCGTGGCGGTCCTCGGCGCCGCTCTCCGCGGAAGCCTGCGGGGCCGCGGGCACGGT
The DNA here is from genome assembly GCF_040704505.1 of Streptomyces sp. NPDC047002. Taxonomy (NCBI): domain Bacteria; kingdom Bacillati; phylum Actinomycetota; class Actinomycetes; order Kitasatosporales; family Streptomycetaceae; genus Streptomyces; species Streptomyces sp. NPDC047002. The sequence goes on along the minus strand of NZ_JBEYWC010000019.1, from coordinate 106,249 downwards.
GCGCCCCGCGTCCCACCACTCCCTCACGAGGGCGTTGTAGATGGGCGTGCGCGGATGCGCCGTCTCGGCGCGCGGCTTCCGCTCGGCGGCCGGGCGGTCCCAGCGCGGGGCACGGAGGGTTTCCATACCGGGAGAACGCACAGGATGTCCACAGGGTCACTCTCGCGGGGGCGGACAGGGGGACGGGGGAAACGCTTCTTCGAACCCGTCGCTCGAACCGTCGCTCGAACCCCTTGCTCCTCGCCCCCCGGGGCCCGAACTCCGCGTGCGAGCGGCTCACTTGTGTTCCCGCTCATCGGATTGTCCGGCCACCGTCGCGGACCGGCTCGCTCGTTTCGGTGAAAGAACGCCCGTGGCGGCTGAGTCGGCCGTAACCGGGCATAGCGTCGTCGCCATGGCAACGGCAGTGGCCGGCAGGGGTTCCGCCGGCAAGCAGCAAGACGGACGCCCGGCACACGCGAGAGAGGCCGGGCCCGAGGGCGGCGGGCGCCGGTACGGCGGCAGCCGCCCCTTCGGCGTTCTCCTGGTGGTGGCGGGACTGATGGGCCTGCTGGCCGCCTGGGTGATCACCCTGGACGAGTTCGAGCTGCTCAAGGACCCGAACTTCACCCCGGGGTGCAGCCTCAACCCGGTGGTCTCGTGCGGAAGTGTGATGAAAAGCGCGCAGGCGTCGGTCTTCGGATTCCCCAACCCGATGCTGGGCCTCGCGACGTACCCGGTGGTGGTCGCGGTCGGCATGGGCGTGCTCGCCGGCGCCCGCTACGGCCGCTGGTACTGGCTCGGGCTGAACGCGGGCACCCTGTTCGGCGTCGGCTTCTGCACCTGGCTGCAGATCCAGTCGCTGTACGAGATCAACGCGCTGTGCCTGTGGTGTTGCCTGGCGTGGACGGGGACGATCCTCGCGTTCTGCTACGTCACGGTGCACAACATCGAGCAGGGGGTGCTTCCCGCGCCCGCCGCCGTGCGCACCGCGCTCGCGGAGTTCCACTGGCTGCCGCCGGTGGTGTGGCTCTGCGGCATCGGCATGCTGATCCTCACGCGCTGGTGGGACTTCTGGACCGGCTGACCACCAACGGGCCTGCTGACACAGGACGGAGCGGACGTGTGGAGCCCCAACTCCACACGCCCGCTCCGTCGTGTTCCCGAGGAGGGAGGCTGCCCGCAGGGAGGTTCCCGAGGAGGGGGGATCCGCCCGGGGGCAGCCGTTCGCGGCTTGTCAGCCGTTCGCCGCCTGGTTGCCGAACGCCGGGTTCAGCGCGCCGATCAGGTTGGCGCTGTTGCCGCTCACGTTGACCGGGACGTGCACCGGGACCTGGGCGATGTTGCCGGACAGGACGCCGGGCGAGCCGATGGCCGCGGCGCCCGCGCCCGAGTCGGCCGCTGCGGTACCGGCGGCGGCGCCTGCCGCGATGCCGGCGGCCGCGAGGACGAGAGCTGCCTTCTTGATGCCGTTCATGCGATTACCTTTCCTCGACGTTTTGTCAGTTTATGTACGGGCTCGGGTCGGTGTTCCGACCGACCCGGCCGCGTACGGAAACTCCTCCGCCTGGCGTAATCGCAAGGTGCCGCACCCTGGTGCGGGGCCGGTTCAGCCGCCGAGCGGGAGGCCGCCGAGGAGCTGGCCGACCGGGTCGGAGGGGCCCTGGTGCTTGATGGACTCCTTCGACGGGGCCTGCGCGTCCTGGGCGGGCTTCGCCTTGCTGAGGCTCTGCGCCGTGTTGTTGACGGCGTTGATCAGCGAGCCCTTGTTCGAGGGGTCGAGGGCGTTGGTGTTGATCGGTGAACCGTCGCGCAGGCCGTTGGCCGCGATCGCGTCGATCCCGCCGTTGAGGCTGGTGGGGGTGAGGCCGTCGGCGAAGGCCGGGGCGGCCGTACCGAGGGCGACCAGGGAACCGGCGACGATCGCGGCAACCTTCGTGGACTTCATGGTGTGAACCTTCTTTCGCGTGGACTGCGATATCCCTAACGAGCCCCCGCCGCCAGGGGAAACTCGCACGTACGCGAATTCCGCCGGTGCCACTCGTACGCCTGGCAGTGCGCCGACGCACGTATCGAAACCGCCGCGCGGTCGTTGGGCGCGCGACGGGCCGGCCCCGGCGCGGTCCGCCGGGGCCGGCCCTGGGCGCGCGGCCGTCAGTCGGTGAGGTCCGACAGGTTGGTCAGGCCGGGGTGGGCGAACGCGGGCAGCGTCGTCACCTGGGTCGAGGCCGGCAGCGTGGAGGTCTCGGGCTCCTGGCCGCCGGGGGCCGCAGGCAGGCCGGGGAGCTCGGGAAGGCCCGGCAGGTCCGGCTTGGGCAGCCCGCCGCCGAGCGCATCGGCGACGACCACGTTGACCAGCTGGGTCACGGTGTCGCCGACGGCCGTGCGGGTCTTCCCGCCGGACTGGGCGGTGCCCGTGCGCGCGGCGGCGGTGAGCGCGTCCACGGACGTGTCGAGCGCGGTGAGCGCCTGGTCGACCGTGGACGCGGGCGCCGTGGTACGGGCGGCCCCCGGAGCGGTGGCGGGCCGCGCGGCGGCGATCGCCTTCTCCGCGGCGGCGGAGAGCCGGTCGGCTTCCGCGGCCGGGAGCCTGCCGTGGTCTGCCTTGAGCACGGCGGTCAGCAGGTCGGTGACGGGGGTGAGGACGCCGCCGAGACCGCGCAGCGTGGCGACCTGTCGGGCGAGGGCCGCCGCGTCGGGCGCGGGCGCGGAGTGCGCGGTGCGTGCGCCTCCCGCAGGGGTGGTCGGGGCGGCGGCAGCGGGGCCCGCGGTGCCGAGGGCGAGGGCCGCGCAGGCGACGGCTGCTGCCGCGCCCAGGGGGAGGTGGGGACGCATCGTACGGGGGTCCTTTCGGAGCGCTCGGGGCGAGGGGGATCCACCTCACGGTCGGTTCCGCGGGTGTGCCCCGCAATGCACCCCGGTCCGAACGGGTGGGTGACACCGCCCCCGCGGTGTCCCGAGACGGCGGAAGCCGCCCCGCCGGGACGGCGGGACGGCTTCCTCGTGCCAGGGGGCGCGGTGCCTCAGGCGTTGACGCAGGTGTTGCCGAACGAGGGGTTCAGCAGACCGATGATGTCGATGGTGTTGCCGCAGACGTTGACCGGGACGTGGACCGGCACCTGGATGGCGTTGCCGGAGGCGACACCGGGGGAACCGATGGCCGCGGCACCCGCGCCGGCGTCGGCGAACGCGGCACCGGACGCGCCGGCGACAGCGGCGACCGCCGTGGTGGACAGGACAACAGCCTTCGCGATACGCGACATGGGGATGAGGCTCCTCGGTGTGACAACAGGCAAACGAATCGCCGGACGTGAATGCCCGACGTAGCGATCAACGCGCGGAGGTCCGATCGGTTGCTGCCCCGAATGAGTGAAGCCTGATCTCTTCTGCCTGGCCGCGACCGTGGCGGCCGGGGCGCGCCAGCGTGCCTCCGGCACTTTCACCATCCGCTCTGTAAAGGTGCCTATCGGTTCGGGCCGGCCGCTTTCCGGCCGGCTGTCCGGCCCTCTGGCGGGAGGTTTCTGTGCGGACGCGGATCACGCCGACGGCGCGGATCACGTGGGTCATGCCGGCGGTGCCCGCGGCTTCGGCGCCGTATGCCCGCCCCGCGCGCCGTCCGCCCCGCGACGGCCGGATCAAGAGACAACCCTTTTATGCGAACAATCGTGGCGGAGGGTCAGGTGCGTTCGATTCCGGAACCGCTCCATCCGGGGTGGCAGAACCTTTTTGCGTTCGATTGGCCGCCGGGCGTTACCCCGTTCGAGCCGATGCGTTCTTCGTACGGGCGGCAACCGGGGGGTGACCGGAATCCCGCGCCTCGGCAGAGGTGACCGCGAAGGCTTTCCCGCCCACGAGTGGAAAGAAGTGGAATGACGTGCGCGTGACGTCGGGCAGATCCGGGGCCAAGGCCGGCTTCACCGCACTCCATCTCGTCCAGCCCCTCGACGGCGGTGTGCCGCGCGTGGTCGCCGACCTCGCCGCGGCGCAGACCGCCGCGGGACTGCGCGTCGTCGTCGCCTGCCCGCCCGGCAGCACCCTCGCGCCCGCCGCTGCCCGCGCGGGCGCCGAGGTGCTGCCCTGGGCCGCCACCCGGGAGCCCGGGCCCTCGCTGCCGGGCGAGGTGCGCGCGGCAGCCCGCCTCATCGACGCCGTACGGCCCGACGTCCTGCACGCGCACAGCGCCAAGGCAGGGCTCGCGGGGCGGCTCGCCGTGCGCGGCCGCGTCCCCACCGTCTTCCAGCCGCACGCCTGGTCCTTCGAGGCGGCGGACGGCGCCCTGGCCCGCGCGGCACGCGGCTGGGAGCGGTGGGCCGCACGCTGGAGCGACGCCGTCGTCTGCGTCAGCGAGGCCGAGCGCGCCACCGGCGTGCGCGCCGGGGTGCGCGGCAGGTTCCACGTGGTGCGCAACGGCGTGGACACCCGACGCTTCACCCCGCAGGCGCCACCGGGCAGCGGTCCGCCGCAGCCGCTCGCCGGCCTCGGCCCCGAGGGCCTCGACCTCGAAGCGGGCAGGGACGGCGCGGCGGCCCCCGTCGTGGTGTGCGTCGGCAGGCTCTGCCGCCAGAAGGGGCAGGACGTGCTGCTGCGCGCCTGGGAGTCCGTCGCGCGCGAGGTGCGGGGCGCGCGCCTCGTGCTCGTCGGCGAAGGCCCCGACGCCGCGGCGCTGCGGGCCGCGGCCCCGCCGTCCGTCCTCTTCGCCGGCTCCGTCGCCGACACCGCGCGCTGGTACCGCGCCGCCGACCTGGTGGTCCTGCCGTCCCGCTGGGAGGGCATGGCGCTCTCCCCGCTCGAAGCCATGGCCTGCGGGCGGCCCGTCGTCGTCACCGACGTCGACGGCGCCCGCGAGAGCCTGCCGCCGGGCCACGCCGACGCGTGCCTCGTGCCGCCGGAGGACCCCGCCGCGCTCGCTGCGGCCGCCGTCGCGCTGCTGCGCGACCCGGCGCGGCGCGCCGCGCTCGGCCGCCGGGCCCACGACCACGTCCTGAGCACCTTCGACGTGCGGCTGACCGCAGAGGCCATCGCGGGCGTCTACCGCGAGGCCACGGGCGCGCCGCACCCTGACCGCAGGGAGCCGATCCCCCAGTGAGCACGGAAAGCACCAGTGTTCCCTCGCCCTCGGGGCCCGCGCGCCGCTCCGGGACCACCGCGGACCGCGGCGTCGTCGCCGCCCCGCCGAGGGGCCGCGCGCGCGACCACGCGCCACGCGGCCTCGACCCCGCGGGGCGGCTCGCACCGCCCGCAGGGCGCGCGCCCGCGGGGGCTGCCGTGCTGCGGGCGCTCCCGGCCGCCTGCGCCGATCTGGCGGGTGTGCTCGCCGGGCTCGCCGCCGTGCGCGGCGGCGGGGCGCCGGGCGCGGCCGACGCCGCGCTCGGGGTGCTGCTCGCCGCGTGCGTGACGGCGCTCAACGCGTACGGCGGGCTGTACGAGCCGCCCCTCAACCCCGCGGTCCTCGACCGGCTGCCCGCGCTCGCCGCGCGGGTCGGCATCGCCTGGTGCGTGGCAGCCGCCGTGTGCGAGGCGGTGTTCCCCGGCGCCGAGGTGTGCGCGCCCGCGGTCCTCGCCGTGGGGGCCTGCGCGCAGCTCGTCACGGCGTGCGTGGGGCGCGCGGCCGTCCACGCGCGGGCGCGGGCCCGCGCCGCGAGCCGGGCGCGCTCCACGCTCGTGGTGGGCACGGGCGCGCGGGCGCGCGCCGTCTGCGCGCTGCTCGCCCAGCACCCCGAGTACGGCCTGCGGCCCGTGGGCGTCGCCTGCGGCACGCCCCCGGACGCGGCGGGGCCCGGCGGCCGGCTGCCGGTGCTCGCCACCGCCGAGGAGGTGCACAGGGCCGTCGTCCAGAACGGCGTGCAGGAGGCCGTCTTCGTCGGCCCCGACGTCTTCTCCGCCCCCGGTGAGCCCGCGGCCGCGGGCCCGGCGCCCGCCGAACTCCTCGCGCTGGTACGGGCGTACGGCTGTGGCGTGCTCTGGGTCGGCGACGGCGGCTGGGCGCCGGGCGCCGCGCGCCCCCGGATGACCGACCACCTGTGGGGCTTCGCGATCCGCCGGATCGACGATCCCGCGCCCGCACCGCGCGGCAGCCGCGCCAAGCGGCTCCTCGACATCGCGCTCGCCGCGCCCGCGCTGGTCGCGCTCGCGCCCGTGCTGCTCGGCTGCGCCCTCGCCGTACGGTTGCTCGACGGCCCCGGCGTGCTGTTCAGGCAGGAGCGGGTGGGGCAGGACGGCCGCCTGTTCACGCTGCTGAAGTTCCGTACGCTGCGGCCGGCCGACGAGCACGAGGCGGCCACCCGCTGGAACATCGCGGGCGACCACCGGATGAGCGCCGTCGGCAACATCCTGCGCCGCACCTCGCTCGACGAGCTGCCGCAGCTGTGGAACGTGCTGCGCGGCGACATGAGCCTCGTCGGGCCGAGACCCGAACGCCCGCACTTCGTCGCCAACTTCAGCAAGACGCTGCCCGGCTACGCGGCCCGCCACCGGATGCCGGTCGGCATCACCGGGCTCGCCCAGGTGCACGGGCTGCGCGGCGACACGTCCATCGAGGACCGCTCGCGCTTCGACAACCACTACATCGACCACTGGTCGCTGTGGCAGGACGTCTGCATCCTGGTGCGCACCGCGCTCTCGCTCGTCCGCCCGGCGGGCAGCTGATGAGCGCGCCGGCGCCCGTGGCGGTGCACGCGCCCGCGCCCGCCGCGTCCGTACGCGCCCCGGCGGCGCCGCGTACGGCCGCCTGGTGGCGGCGCCACGCGCACCTGCTGCCGGTGCTCGCCGTGCTCGCGCTGCTCGCCGCGCCCGCGCCGCCGGGCGGCGGCGCGGCCGAGGGCACAGGCACGGTCGCCGACGCGGCGTCGGGGGTGCTCGTGCTGTTCTGCGCCGGGCGGCTGCTGCGGCGGCGCGAGCGCCCCCTGAGCAGGACGGCGGCCTTCGTGCTCGGCGCTCCGGTGGTCGGCGTCGCGCTCGCCGCGATCACCTCCCAGGACCCGGCGTTCAGCCTCGCCGGGGTCCCCCGCTACCTCCAGGTCTTCGTCCTCGTGCCCGCCTCGCTCGTGCTGCTCGTGCGCGACCGGCGGGACTTCGGCGTGGTCGCCTGCGGGCTCGTCGGCCTCGCCCTGGTGGAGGGCGCGGTCGGCGCCGTGCAGTACGCGACGGCCACCGGCGCCTCGTACGAGGGCAAGGACATCCGCGCGGTCGGCACCTTCGGCGCCACCGACGTGATGGGCATGGCGACCGTCGTCTCGTACGGCCTGATCATCGCGGTCGGGTACGCGCTGGACGGCGGCGGCACCGCGCGCCGCCGGGGCGCCGCCCTGGCCTGCGCCGCGCTGCTGTGCGTGCCGCTGCTGCTGTCGTTCAGCCGCGGCGCGTGGATCGCCACCGCGGTGGTGCTCGTGCTGATGCTGCTGGCCACGGGTGTGCGGCGGGCGCTGGCCGCCGCGCTGGTGGCGGGGGCGCTCGGGGTGGTGCTGATCGGCGGCGCGGGCGTCGGCTCGCAGCTGGTCTCCCAGCGGCTCGACTCGATCACCCAGGTCACCGACGACCCCGACCAGTCCGTCACGGACCGGTACACGATGTGGGCGGCTGCGGTCGACATGTGGCGCGACGACCCGGTGACGGGCGTCGGGCTCAAGGGGTTCCCCGCGCACCGCGACGCGCACGCCTCGCTCGCGCTCTCCTCGGGCAGCGACACCGACGGCGCGGGCGCGGGCTTCGAGCGGCAGCCGCTGCTCTCGCCGCACAACATGTACCTGCTGGTCCTCAGCGAGCAGGGCCTCATCGGGGTGGTCGCGCTCGTCGGCAGCTGGCTCGCGGTCCTGGTGTGCGCGCTGCGCAGGCTGCCGCGCGCCCGCAGGGCCGGGCGCGGCGCGGGCGCCGCCGTGCTGGTGTGCGGGCTGCTTGTGTGGCAGCTCATCGACTTCGCCTACGCCGACATCGGCGGCCCCTCCACGGTCCTGACGGCCGTGATGCTCGGCCTGACGGCCGCCTGGGCGCTGGGCCGCGGCGCGCACGGCACCGCACCGGGGGAGGCGCCGCGCCGATGAAGGACACGGCGGCCCCGAGCCCCCAGCCCGCGGACGCGGCCCCCGCGCCCGCGGTACCCGCGCCTGCGCCCGCGCGCACCGCCTCGCCCGCGCCCGCGCGCGCGACGGCGCCCGGCCCGGGGAGCGCGCCCGGCCCGGCGCCGGAGGCCGTGGAGGCGAGCGCGCCCGCCCCCGTGCTCGCGCGCGAGGCCGCTGCCGTCCGGGAAGAGGGCGCCACCGGGCGGCGGTTCGGGCGGGCCGCGCTGGTCACCGCCGTGCTGACCGCGCTGGGGGCGCTGCTGGGGCTGGTGCGTGACCAGGTCATCGCGCACCTCTTCGGCGCGGGCGCGGAGAGCGACGCGTTCCTCGTGTCGTGGACCGTGCCAGAGGTCTCCTCCACGCTGTTGATCGAGGACGCGATGGCGCTGATCCTGGTGCCCGCCTTCAGCCTCGCCGTCGCCCGCGGCTCCGTGCGCGCGCTGCTGCGCAGGACGCTGCCCGCGCTGTGCGGCGTGCTCGGCTGCATCGCCCTGCTGGTGATCGCGGGGGCGCCCTGGGTGGTGGACGCGCTCGCCCCGGGGCTGCCCGACCACCGGCTGGCCGTCGACTGCACGCGCGCCACCGCGACCTGCGTCTTCACCTTCGGGCTCGTCGGCTACTTCAGCGCGGCCCTGCGCGCGCACTCCCGCTTCCTCGCCCCCGCCGCGATCTACGTCGCGTACAACACCGGCATCGTCGTCACCATGGTGCTGCTGCCCGGCGCCCTCGGCGTGCGGGCCGCCGCGATCGGCGTCGCCGTCGGCGGCGCCTGCATGGCCGCGATCCAGGCGCCCTCGCTGTGGCGCCGGGTGCGGGCCGCGGGACCCGCGCTGCCCGGCGCCCGGGTGCCGGGCGTCGGTGTCGCGCTCGTCGCGCCCGTCATCGTCTTCGCGCTCAGCCGCCAGGCGCAGGTCCTCGTGGAGCGCTTCCTCGCGGCGCCGCTGCCGGCGGGCGCCATCTCGCATCTCAACTATGCCCAGAAAGTCGCGCAGTTGCCGATGACGCTGTCGCTGATGCTGTGCACCGTCACCTTCCCCGTGGTCGCGCGCGCGATGGGCGCGGGCGACACGGAGACCGCGCGCCGCCGCGTCGAGCGCGACCTCGCGACCGCGGCGGTCGTGGTGCTCCTCGGCACCGCGCTGGTCACCGCCTGCGCCCCGCAGATCGTGCACATCCTCTTCCAGCGCGGCGCGTTCGACGCGGCGGACACCGCGGCCACCGCGTCCGTGATGCGGGTGTACGCGCTCGGCCTGCTCGGCCAGACCCTCGTCGGCGCCCTCGTGCGCTGCTACTTCTCCGCCGCCCGCCCCCTGTGGTACCCGGCGCTCGCGATGCTCGGCGGCCTCGCCCTCACCACCGTGTCGGGCGCCGCACTGGTGCGGGTGTGGGGCGTCCTCGGCATCGCGGCCGCCAACGCGCTCGGCATCAGCCTCACCGCCGTCCTGCTGCTCACCGGGCTCGGCGGGCGCAGCGTGCCCGTCCGCGTCCCGCACGTCGCCGCCGGGCTCGCCAAGCTCACCGCCGCCGCCCTCGCCGCCACCGCCGCAGGGCGGCTGTGCGCGGGCGCCCTGCCCGACCCGTACCTCGCCACCGCGGCGGGCGCGCTCGCCGTCGCCGCCGTCTTCCTCGCCGCCGCTGCCGCCCTGCGCGCGCCCGGTGCCGTCGCCGTGCTCGCCGCCCTGCCCCGTACCGCACGCACCCTCACACGAAAGCTCCCCGATGCCCGCTGACAGCCCGTCCGCAGGTCCCCTGTGGGCAGCCATGTACCACTCGGTCGCCGACTTCGCCGACCCCGCGGACGACCCGTACCGCGTCACCGTCACGCCGGGGCGCCTCGACCGCCAGCTGCGCTTCCTGCGCAGGCGCGGCCTGACCGGCGTCAGCATGGAGCGCCTGCTGCGGGCCCGCGCGGCGGGCACCGCCGCCGGGCTCGTCGGCCTCACCTTCGACGACGGTTACGCCGACTTCACCGAGCACGCGCTGCCCGCGCTGCTGCGGTACGGCTTCACCGCGACCGTCTACGCCCTGCCGGGGCGGCTCGGCGGCACCAACGCGTGGGACCCGCTCGGCCCGCGCAAGCCGCTGCTGACCGAGGACGGCATCAGGGCGGCGGCCGACGCGGGGATGGAGATCGGCTCGCACGGCCTGCTCCACACCGACCTCACCGACCACAGCGCCGTGGGCACCGAGCTGCTCGCCGCCGAGACCGCCCGCAGCCGCGCCCTGCTGCGGGAGATCACCGGCGCCGACGTGACCGGCTTCTGCTACCCGTACGGCGCCGTCGACCGGCGCGCGGTCGACGCCGTGCGCGCCGCCGGGTACCGGTACGCGGTCGCCATCGACCCCGGCCCGCTCACCGGCCTCTTCGCCCTGCCGCGCGTGCACGTCGGCCAGCAGGACACCGGCGCGCGCCTCTTCCTCAAGCGGGCGCTGCACGGCAGGCGCCGCGAGCCCGTCCCGTACGGGCCCTACCCCGAACACGAGCCCGCCGAGCCCGCCGGGCCCGCGGCACCGCACGCCGCCACCGGAGAGGGGGCCGCGCCGTGAGGGTCCTCCATGTCATCACCGGCCTCGGCATCGGCGGCGCCGAGCAGCAACTGCGGCTGCTGCTGCGGCATCTGCCCACCGACCACGACGTGGTCACGCTCACCAACCCGGGCGCCGTCGCCGCGGGGATCGCCGCCGACGGCGTCTTTGTGCGCCACCTCGGCATGGCGGGCAACCGCGACCTCGCCGCCCTGCCCAGGCTCACCGGCCTCATCGGCCGCGGGAGATACGACCTGGTCCACACGCACCTCTACCGCGCCTGCGTGTACGGGCGGTTCGCCGCCCGCCTCGCCGGGGTGCGCGCCGTCGTCGCGACCGAGCACTCCCTGGGCGCCCGGCAGATCGAGGGCCGCCCCCTGTCGGCGGGCGCCCGCGCGCTCTACCTCGCGGGCGAGCGCCTCGGCTCCGCGACCGTCGCCGTCTCCGACACCGTCGCCCGCCGCCTGGAGCGCTGGGGCGTGCGGCACGACCGCATCCACGTCGTGCCCAACGGCATCGAGGCCGCACGCTTCGGCTACGACGCGAAGGCGCGCCGCGCCACCCGCGAGCGGCTCGGGCTGCCGCAGGGCGCGTTCGTCGTCGGCGGTGTGGGCCGCCTCACCCGCGGCAAGCGCTTCGACACCCTCGTACGGGCCGTGGCCGAACTGCCCGGTGCCCGGCTGCTGCTGGTCGGCGAGGGGCCCGAGCGCGACGCGCTGCTGAGCGTGGCACGGCGGCGCGGCGCGGCGGACCGTCTTGTGCTCACCGGCGCCTGCGAGGACCCGCCGTCCGCGCCGTCCGCGCTCTCGCTGCCCGCGCTGCTCTCCGCGATGGACGTGTTCGTCTCGCCCTCGCCCGACGAGGCGTTCGGCCTCGCCGTCGTGGAGGCGCTCGCCGCGGGGCTGCCGGTGCTGCACGTCACCTGCCCCGCCCTGCACGACCTGCCGACCGAGGCCGCGCCGGGCGCCCGGCAGATCTCCGGCTCCGTGCCGGAGCTGACCGCCGAACTCCGCGACCACCAGCAGCGGTTCGCCGCCGGGCGGCACGACAGGCTGCCCGCGCCGCGCGCCGCACACCACTACGACATCGCGCACAGTGCCGAGCGGCTGATGGCCGTCTACACCATCGCCACACGAGGAGCGAGTGACCGATCATGACCGAGAAGACACCGGAGAAGCCCGCGCGGCCCGCCCTCCTCGACCGGCTGCGGAGGGTGCCGCTGTGGACCGTCGTCCCCGCTGCCGCCGTCCTCGGCGTCGCGGCGGGCAGCGTCTACGGAGCCCTCAGCACGGCCGAGTACACCGCGACGAGCTATGTGCTCGTCGTGCCCACCGACAAGTCGGACCCGACCGCCGCACTCGGCTTCGCCACCGCGTACGGCCGGGTCGCCTCGCAGGTCGCGGTACTCGGCGACGCGCAGGTGTGGGCCGGCGTGCCGGTCGCGCGGCTCAAGGAGCACGTCACCACGGCGACCTCGCCCGACGCGCCGATGATCTCCGTGACCGCCACCGACGCGAGCCCCACCACCGCGGTGAACATGGCGGACGGCGTGGCCCGCGCCCTCGTCGCAGGCGGCGGCCACCTCCAGACCGACACCAACGTCAAGGTCCTCCAGTTCTCCCGGGCCGTGAAACCCACGGCGCCCACGTCCCCCTCCACCCCGCTCGCCGCGCTCGTCGGCGGCTGCGCGGGCGGCCTGCTGGGCGCGCTCGCCCTGCTCGTACGGCCGCGGCGGCGCGGCGCTGCGGAGACGTACGCGCAGGTGCCGGGGCCCGCGACGGCGCACGCAGGCGGCCACACGCCCCAGCCGGAAACGGTGTGACGGCCCCAGGGCACGCCACCGCTGAGCCCGCGGACACGGCCGCAACCGCCGTGCCGGGGCAGCGGGGCGCCACCGGCCTCACCGTCCACGTCCACCGCGACACCGACGACTTCGCCGCGCTCGCCGAGGAGTGGGACGCCCTGTTCGCGCGCTGCCGCACCGCCACCCCGTTCCAGAGCCACGCCTGGCTGTACTCGTGGTGGCTCTCGTACGGCACCGAGGGGCGGCTGCGGATCGCCGCCGTGCGCGGCGAGGGCGGGCAGCTGCTCGCGCTCGCGCCGCTCGCGCTGACGTACCGTCCGTTCCCCGTCCTGGTGCCGCTCGGCGGCGCGCTCACAGACTTCTGCGACGTGCTGCTCGACGACGCCTGCCCCGACCAGGCGGCGCACGCGCTCGCCGAGGCGCTGCGCGGCGCGGCCCGCGGCGCCGTGCTCGACCTGCGCGAGGTGCGTCCTGGCGGCGCGGCCGAGCGGATCTTCGCCCAGTGGCAGGGCCCGCGCCGCCAGCTCGCCGACTCGCTCTGCCTCGAACTGCCGGGCGCGCCCGTCGCCGACCTGATCGGGCGGCTGCCCTCGCAGACCGGCCAGCGGGTGCGCTCCAAGCTCCGCAAGGCCGACAAGCTCGGCATCGAGGCGCGGCCCGTGCCCGCGGACGAGGTGCCCGCGGCCGTCGGCCGGCTGCTCGGGCTGCACCGCCGCCAGTGGGCGGGCCGCGGCGTCAACCCCGAGCACCTGACCGACAGGTTCGCCGAGCACCTCGCACGCGCGGTGACGGCCATGACCGTGCGCGGCCAGGCGCGGGTCACGGAGTTCCGGCTCGGCGGCGACCTCGTGATCTCCGACCTGACGCTGCTCTCGCCCCGCCTCGCGGGCGGCTACCTGTACGGCGCGGACCCCGCGCTGCGCGACCGCAAGGTCGACGTGTCCGCTGTGCTGCTGCGCAACAGCGCCGGGCACTTCGGGCCCGGCACACCGCAGGGCGCCGTGCTGAGCATGCTGCGCGGCACCGAGGCGTACAAGGGCCACTGGCGGCCCGAGCCCGTGCGCAACAAGCGGCTGCTGCTCGCGGCGCCCGCGCAGCGGCCCGCACTCGCCGCGCTCGCCACCGGCGTGGCGGCGCGCCGCACGGCGGCCGGCGCGGTCAAGCGGTGGCGGGCCCGCGGCGCGGCCCCCGCCACGGCGGCGGCGAGCAGCACGCCCGCGGGCGCCGAGACGGCGAAGGGCGGCGGGGGCGCCGGGCGGGCATGACCCGCACGGCGCCCCCGCCGGGGCCCGTTTGCGCCTGCGGGTCAGTACCAGGCGTGCCACCAGCCGGACGGGACGCAGACCTTCCCGCCGAGCCAGGACTCGAGCCAGTCGCCGAGCGGCACCTCGGTGCAGCCGGGCGAGTCCTGGTCGGCCGGGGGCTTCGGGGGCTTCGTCGGATCCGTCGGCGGGGCCGGCGGCTTCGTCGGCTCGGTCGGCGGGTCCACCGGATTGGCGCCCCGCCCGTACAGCGTGTCCCTGAACACCTTCGCCGACTTCGGATTCGCCCCGCACTCCCGCACCCCGTGCGGGCAGTAGTCGGTGAGCGTGTTGTAGAGCGGCTTGTACGTGTCGAACCACTTCAGCATCGACGCCACGTACTGCGGATTGTCGCCGTTGCGGAAAAGCCCCCACTCCGGGTACGAGACCGGCTTCTTGTGGGCGGCGGCGAATTCCACGTGCGCTTTCAGGCCGTACGGCTCGTCGACCTCCTGCTGGAACGAGGTGCCGGGCGGCTGGTCGTAGGAGTCCATGCCGATCACGTCGACCACGTCGTCGCCCGGGTAGCACTGGGTCCACGGCACGGCGTCCCTGCCGCGGCTCGGCGCGAAGTCGAACTGGAACTTCTGCCCCGGCACGGACCGCATCGCGGCCACCACGCGCTTCCAGTACGCCTTCCACGCGGCCGGGTCGGGCCCGCACCTGCCGGTGTACGTCGTGCCGTTCATCTCCCAGCCGAGCACCACCACGGTGTCCGGCACCCCGAGGTCCACGAGCCGCTGCCCCAGGGCCTTGTAGTGCGCGTCGAACCGCCCTGCCGCGCCCTGCCGCAGTTCGGCGGCGACCTGGGCGTCGGGGACGTGGCCCTCGTTGTCGTCGAGCATCGGGACGTTGAGGACGAACATCCGGTCCGCCTTCGCCTGCTTCCACCGCGCCCAGTCCTGGAGGAAGTCGGCCTGGCCCTCGATGTCCGACCAGGACCCGCCCGGCAGATACGTGTGGCCGACCCGCAGCTCCGTGCCGCCGAGCCAGCTCTGCATCGCGGCGAGCGCCTGCACGCCCCGCGCGTCGGAGTCGGTGAACGCGCCGAACGCCGGCCGCGCGGCCGGCGGGGGTTTCGCCGTCTCCGCTGCGCCTCCGGGCCGCGGCTCCACGGCGAAACCGGGCGCGGGCAGCGCCGCGGCGGCGAGGAGGCCTGCCACGGCGGTGCCCGCACAAGTGACCGCGATACGGCGACGCGAATGGGCCATGACTGCTCCTCGGCGTGCGATGTCATTACGGTGGCCGCGGGCGGTCCGCGTCCACGCTGAAAACAAAAGTATTTCTATTGCGCCGAACGGGAATCCGGTCCCGCCCTTTCCTGGTCCGTTCGTGCATTTCATCCCTCTGATGGGCCATCGGAAAGCGAAGAAGGGGGCGCGTTGCTGCCGACCTTTGACACCAGCACACCCGCCGTACTCGTACGGCTCGACCGGAACCCCTTCCACCACGGCACCCTCGGCGCGGTCCGCTCGCTGGGGCGCGCGGGCGTCGAGGTGCACGCCGTGACCGGCGCGGCGGCCGGCCCGGTCGCCCGCTCGCGCCACCTGGCACGCGCCCATGTCGCACCGCCGGGCACGGCAGACCTGGACGGCGTGCACCGGCTGCTGCGCACCGTCTCGGAACGGGTGGGCAGGCCCGCGGTCCTGGTGCCGCTCGACGACGTCACCGCGCTCGCGGCCGACGCGCTGCGCACCGCGCTCGCCGGCCGCTACCTCCAGCCTGAGCAGCCGTCAGGGCTCGCCGCGCGGGTCGCGGACAAGGCCGAGCTCGTCGCGGTCTGCGCGGAGCTCGGCGTGCCGCACCCGCGTACCGCGCTGCCCTGCACCCCGGCGGAGGCGGCGGCCGCCGCCTGGTCGCTCGGGCTGCCCGCGGTCGCCAAGTGGAGCAGGCCCTGGCTGCTGCCGCCCGGCTCCGGCCTGCGCTCCACCCGGCTGCTGCGCTCGGCGCGCGAGGCCCGCGACCTCCAGGCGCGCGCCGCCGAGGCGGGCAGCCGCCTGCTGGTGCAGGAGTTCCTGCCGCCGGGCCGCGGCCTCGACTGGTTCTTCCACGGCTACGCGGGCAGCGGCCCCGCCTGCTTCCCCGGTGCCACCGGCCGCAAGGAGCGGTCCTGGCCCGCGGAAGCGGGTCTCACCGCGGTCGGCAGATGGCTGCCCAACCCCGCTGTCGACTCCGCGGCGCGCCGTGTCGTCGCCGCGCTCGGCTACCGGGGCATCCTCGACCTGGACTTCCGGCTCGACCCCGGCACCGGCGCCTACCACCTGCTCGACTTCAACCCGCGGCCCGGCGCCCAGTTCCGGCTGTTCACCGACGGGTCGGGGCTCGACGTCGTCAGGGCGCTGCACCTGGATCTGACGGGGCGCCGGGTGCCGCCCCTCGCACCGGCGCACGGGAGGAGCTTCGTCGTGGAGAACTACGCGCTGCTCTCGCTCGCCGGGGCCCTCGCCGCGCGGGCCCGTCGGCGCACGGGCCGCGGTGCGGGTGCCCCGGCCGCCCGCGGGACGGGCGGGGGCGGCACCGAGGCCGCGTGGTGGGCCGCGGACGACCCGGGGCCCGCCGCCGCGATGGCCGCCGCGTGGACCCGGCACGCGGTGCGGCGCGCCCTGCCGGCCCGGCGCCGCCCGCCCGCGGCGCCCCCGCAGGCCGCCGCCACGCGGCCCGAGCAGCGCCCGACGACGACCGCGTGACGGCCGCGCAGGGCGACGGCCGCATGAAAGAGCGCGTGGAAGACCGCATGAAGAAGACCGCATGACGACGACACAGGAAGCGGTACCCCCATGTACGACCTGGTAGTTGTGGGCGCAGGGCCCTACGGCCTGTCGATCGCGGCCCACGCCGCCCGCGCAGGACTCGACGTCAAGGTCTTCGGCAGGCCGATGGCGTCCTGGCTCGACCACATGCCGCCCGGCATGTTCCTCAAGTCGGAGCCGTGGGCGTCCAACCTCTCGGACCCGGACGGCGCGCACACCCTCGCCGCGTACGCCGAGGCCCTCGGCACCCCGTCCCGGCACGGCGTCCCGGTGCCGGTGCGCTTCTTCGCCGCCTACGGGCTCTGGTTCGCGGGGCGCGCGGCGCCCCCGGCCGACGAGCGCGAGGTGGTCTCCGTACGGCCGGGACCCGGCGGCTTCGTGCTGACGACGGCGGACGGCGAGCCGGTCGTGGCGCGCACGGTCGCCCTCGCGGTCGGCGTGATGCCGTTCGTCGACGTGCCGGAGGCGCTGCGCGGACTGCCGGCGGAGCTGGCCTCACACAGCAGCCACCACGCCGACCTCGGCCGCTTCGCAGGGCGCGACGTGACGGTGGTCGGCGCGGGCCAGGCGGCCCTTGAGACCGCGGCGCTCCTCGCGGAGCAGGGCACCTCGGTGCGGGTGGTGGCGCGCTCGTCCGCGCTGAACTGGAACACCCTGCCGCCCCCGCTTCTGCGCCCGCTGCCCGAGCGGCTGCGCGGCCCGCACACCGGCCTCGGCTGCGGCTGGAAGAACTGGCTGTACGCGGAGGCCCCCGGAGCCTTCAGGCGGCTGCCCGCCGCCACCAGGGCCCGGGTCTTCACCTCGGCGCTCGGCCCGGCGGGCGCGTGGTGGCTGCGGGAGCGCTTCGAGGGCGCGGTCGAGGTGCGGCTCGGCGAGCGGGTCGCCGCGGCCGAGCCCGCGGGCGGCGGGCTCAGGCTCGGCCTCGCCGGCGCGGACGGTGCCCGTACGCACGTCGAGACCGACCATGTGATCGCGGCGACCGGCTTCACCCCGACGCTCGGCAGGCTCGGCCTGCTCGCGCCCGAGCTGCGGGGCTCGCTCGCGACCGTCGACGGCAGCGAGGGCCCGGAGGCGAGCGGCCTCTTCGAGTCCTCCCACCCGGGCCTCTTCCTCGCCGGGCTGCTGAGCGCGCCGTCGTTCGGCCCCTCGATGCGCTTCGTGTACGGCGCCACATACACGGCCGAGCGGCTGGTGCGCGGGGTGCGGCGGCGCCTCGGCGCCTCGGGCGGCGCGCCCGGCCTGATCACGCAGCGGGCCGGCGCGGAGAAGCTGCCGGCGCGCGGGCGCCCCGCCGAGGCCACGCCCTGAAACGCGGGAGGCCGGGAGAGCCGGTGGGCTCTCCCGGCCTCGCCGGGGACGTACGCGGTCCGACGCCGGGTCAGCGGCGGGCGCGGGCCGCGGCGGTGCCGCGGCGGTACAGGACGGTGCCGCCGAGCAGCAGGCCCGCGCTGAGCGCGCCCGCCCCGAGCAGGTCGGAGTCCGCCCCGGTGTGGGCGAGCTGCGGCGTCTGCGGCGTGGCCGGCGCGGGCGGGACGTAGGACGTGTGCACCGGCGGGGGCGGGGTGTGGCGCACCGGCGGGGGCGGCGGCGTGTGGTGATGGTGGTGCGGCGGCTGGGGCGCCGGGGGCTGGTGCGGGTGGTGCTGCGGCGGGGCCGGGGTGCTCCCCGTCTCGCAGTGGTTGCCGAACGCCGGGTTGAGCAGGCCGACGATGTCGATGGTGTTGCCGCAGGCGTTGACCGGGATGTCGATCGGGAGCTGCGCGAGGTTGCCGGAGAGGACGCCGGGGGAGCCCTGCGCGACGGCAGCGGCGTGGGAGCCCGAGCCCGCCT
The DNA here is from genome assembly GCF_040704505.1 of Streptomyces sp. NPDC047002. Classification (NCBI taxonomy): domain Bacteria; kingdom Bacillati; phylum Actinomycetota; class Actinomycetes; order Kitasatosporales; family Streptomycetaceae; genus Streptomyces; species Streptomyces sp. NPDC047002. The sequence goes on along the minus strand of NZ_JBEYWC010000019.1, from coordinate 88,005 downwards.
GCGCCGACGGCCCGCCGTGCTGCTGGTGGCCGCCTCCGTACCCCTGGTGGTCGCCGTGTCCGCCGTCGGGCCCGCGGTGCTGCGCGGCGGCGACCGGCGCGGGGGCGGCCGACCTGGTCGGGGTGGTGCCGTGGGCGGGCGCGGGCTGCTGCGGAGTGCCCATCGGCGTGGCCGGGGACGGGACAAGACCGGCGGAGCCGTCACCGGGGCGCGGGGCCGGCTGGTGCACGGGGGCGGGCAGCGTCGTGGGCGCTTCCGCGCTGTGGGCACCGCCCGCCGCGGGCGCGGGGGCGGCTGAGCGGTCGGCGGCCGGGGCCGCCGAGCGGTCGTCCGCCGGGGCCTGCTGCCCGTGGGTGCGCGCCATGGCGTCCTGGTACGCCTGCTCGTACTGGCGGTGGGTGTGCCGCTGGGTCACGTTGGCGCACTTGTTGCCGAACGCCGGGTTGCCCACGCCCGCCGCGTCCACGGTGTTGCCGCAGAGGTTCACCGGGATCTCGACGGGTACCTGCACGTTGTTGCCGGACAGCACGCCGGGGGAGCCGGTCGCGGCCCCCTGCGCGTCGGACGCGAAGGCGTGTCCGCCGCCGAGGGACAGCACACTCGTCGCCGCTGCGGCCGTGAGCAGCCCTTTGCTGATGAGGTCTCGCATCTGGTCTTTTCTCTCCTGCTGACAGGTTCGGCACCGTTGCGGGTCGCCGGGCCGCCGCACCGGGCGGCCGGATGCGCGGGCCCCCGCGCGCGGCCTTCGCCGCACGCGGGGGGAACCGCGGGAGGGCCGACGTCAGTCGGCGTTGACGCAGGTGTTGCCGAAGGCCGGGTTCAGCAGCGCGATCACGTCGACGCTGAGGCCGCAGGCGTTCACCGGGATGTGCACCGGGATCTGGACGACGTTGCCGGAGAGCACGCCGGGCGAACCGGCGGCGACGGCACCGGCACCGGAGTCCGCCATCGCGGGAGCCGCGGCACCGACCGCCATGAGCACCCCGGCGACGGCCGAGGCGGCCTTCATGTACTTCATGGTGAGCCCTTTCCGCAGCGGGAAACACGCGTCCGCACGACTTTCGTGGTCCGCGGGCCGCCTTGTTCACCGGCCCGTAAAGCCGCTGCGGGAACTCCAACGAGCGGAAAGTGGCGAGGAAACTGTTGGGTATTGCGGCGCGCGGCGCGTTCACTCGATTGCCGCGCACGGTGCGGCCCGCGCGCCCCCGTCGTGCCTTTCGCGCGGGCGCCGGGTTCCGGCGCCGGGGCCTTTCGGGCGGTGTCGGGGACCTCATGCGTACGGCCGGCCCGGGGGCGCTGTGCCCCGGGCCGGCCGCATGCCGTGCGGGTGCGGATCAGCCGTTGGCCGTGCCGTTGCCCGAGAGCACCGGGATCTGGTCCGCGAGGTGCGACAGGTCCTCGTCGCCCTTGCTCTGCGTCGAGTTGTCGGCGCACTGCTGGTTCTGCGGGTTGGACAGGGCGTCGATGTCCTGGACGGTGACCGGCACGAGACCGACCAGCGAACCGACGTTGGCCTTGACCGGGACGCCGAGGCAGAGCGCGTTGAGCGAGCTGCCGACGAGCGTGGCCTGGGGGCTCAGGTCACCCTTGGCCGAGGAGTTGCCGAATGCCTGCTCGGCGCCGTTGCCGCTGGCGGAGGTGGTGCCGTGGCTGTCGCCCACCGCCATCGCCTGCGGCGCGAGGGCGGCCGAGGCGCCGATCACGGAAGCGGCGATCGCGGCCCCGGCCATCATCTTCTTGATCACGGTGTGCTTTTCCTTTTCTCAAGAATGCAAGTGGTGCGTCCTGTACCAACCGCGGGTTCCGGCTTTGGTTCCGCTTTGTCACCCGATCGGCTTGCGGGGGCGCACGGACGCGACCACTGGGCCATTGGGGTGAATGCCAAGAACCAAACCCGTGGCGCGTAGTTGCTCAGGGGGCCCCGGCCAGTTGGGGCATCCACCAGAATGGGGACTCATCGTGATCAAGAAGGTTATGGCGGGAGCCGCCGTCGCCGCTTCCGTGGTGGGCGCCTCGGCCGCCCTCGCGCCGCAGGCGATGGCCGTCGGCGACAGCGGCGGCACCACCTCGCTGAGCGGCAACGGGGCCGCGCAGTACTACGGCAACTCGGCCACGTACGGCAACATGAGCCCGCAGATGGCGCTCATCCAGGGCTCCCTGAACAAGCCCTGCATCGGCCTGCCGGCCAAGGCCAACCTCGGCTCGCTCGTCGGTCTCGTGCCGGTCTCCGTCCAGGACATCAACGTCCTGTCGAGCCCGCAGAACCAGCAGTGCACCGAGAACTCGACGCAGGCCAAGGGTGACGAGGCGCTGTCGCACATCCTCGACGACATCCCGCTGCTCTCGGGCAACGGCACGGCCAACCACTGACCGTCCGCTGAGCCGGCCGGGGTGTGCGGCGCGACGCAGCTCCGCCGCCCGCCCGGCCGCCCTTGTCTAAGCGCGGTGACCCACCGCGGTGGGCCGTCCGGGGGAAGGCGCGCAACCAACCCCCGGCGGCCGAGTTGAATGAATCGGACTCCACCGGTGGAGTCGGACTTTCCGGAAAGGTATTCAAATGAAGAAGCTGTGGGCAACCGCTGTGGTCGCCGCCTCGCTGGTCGGTGCCACGGGCGCCGCGGCCGCTCCGGCCCTGGCGGTCGGCGACGACTCCGGCACGGTGTCGGCCAGCGGCAACGGCTCGAAGCAGGCCTTCGGCAACTCCTCGACCGACGGCGACATGAGCCCTCAGCTGAGCCTCATCGAGGGCACGCTGAACAAGCCGTGTGTCGGCCTGCCGCTCAAGGCCAACGTCGGTTCGCTGGTCGGCCTCGTGCCGGTCACCGTCCAGGACATCGACGTCCTGTCGAACCCGCAGAACCAGCAGTGCACCGAGAACTCCACCCAGGCCAAGGGCGACGAGCCGCTGTCGCACATCCTGGACCAGATCCCGGTCCTGTCGGGCAACGGCGTCGGCAACCACTGACGTACCGCGTACTCCGGGTCTTTCGTGCGGGTCGTGCCCCGCACGACCCGCACGTAAGGCCCCAGGGCCCGGTCCCGCGCACACCGCGCGGGGCCGGGCCCTGCGTCGTGCGGTGTGTAGTGTGCACGGGTGCTCACCGTGACTTCCGTGAATGTGAACGGCCTGCGCGCCGCGGCGAGGAAGGGCTTCGTGCCGTGGCTCGCCGGGACCGCAGCCGACGTGCTCTGCCTCCAGGAGGTACGGGCCGAGCCGGGCCGGCTGCCCGAAGACGTACGGGCGCCCGAGGGGTGGCACACCCTGCACGCGCCGGCCGCGGCGAAGGGCCGCGCGGGCGTCTCGCTCTACTCGCGCAGGGAGCCCGACGCGGTGCGGATCGGCTTCGGCAGCGCCGAGTTCGACACCAGCGGACGGTACGCGGAGATCGAGCTGCCCGGTGTCGTGGTCGCCAGCCTCTACCTGCCGTCGGGCGAGGTGGGCACGGAGCGCCAGGAGGAGAAGTACCGCTTCATGGAGGAGTTCTTCGCCCACCTCGTGGAGGTGCGGGCACGGGCCGCGGCGGACGGCCGCGAGGTGCTGGTGTGCGGCGACTGGAACATCGCGCACCACGAGGCCGACCTGCGGAACTGGCGCGGCAACCGGAAGAACGCGGGCTTCCTGCCCGAGGAGCGCGCGTGGCTCTCCCGCGTGTACGGGGAGGCCGGCTACGTGGACGTGGTCCGTGCGCTCCACCCGGACCAGGAGGGCCCGTACTCCTGGTGGTCGTACCGCGGCCGGGCCTTCGACAACGACACGGGCTGGCGCATCGACTACCACGCCGCGACTCCGGGCCTCGCGGCGCGCGCCGTCAAGGCGGGCGTCGAACGCGCCGCGACGCACGCCGAGCGCTGGTCCGACCACGCGCCGGTGACCGTGGTCTACGGGGACTAGGCGGTTTCGTCCCTGGCGCCGTCGGAGCCGGGGTCCTGGACGCTCCCGGGTGCGGCGATGCGGTGGTCGAGGGCGAGGGAGAGTTCGGCCTCGACGACGCTGCGGGCCAGGGGGCGCAGGGCGTTGGGGTCGGCGGCCGGGGCGTGGGTGCGCAGCAGGTCGGTGAAGAGGGCGGCGAGGGCGTCGGCGTGGGCGCGTACCTCGCGGCCGGCGGCGAGCACGGCGGAGAGTGGGACGCCCGTGCGCACCAGGGCCGAGGAGACTTCGAGCAGGCGGCGGCTCATGTGCACCAACTGGTCGCCCTCGGTGGCGAGATAGCCGAGGTCGAGCGCCGCGGCGAGGTTCTCCGGGGTGACCTCGGCCCCGAAGTAGTCGGCCATCTCCTCGGGCGAGAGGCTGACGGGCGTCTCCTCGGTGGGCGCGTCGGCGCCGAGCACGTCGTGGATGCCGCGCCCGCTCTCCAGCGCCGCCGCGAGGTCCGCGATCCCGTTGAGTGTGTGGCCGCGTTCGAGCAGCGCGGCGATCGTGCGGAGCCTGGCGAGGTGGTGTTCGTCGTACCAGGCGATGCGGCCGGAGCGGCGCGGCGGCGGCAGCAGGCCGCGCTCGCGGTAGTAGCGCACGGTGCGCAGCGGCAGGCCCGCGGCCTCGGCCAGCTCCGCCATGCGGTACTCGCGCACCCCGCCGTCCGCCGGGCCCTGGTGATCGTCCGCCATGTTGGCCAGCTTAGACCGTGCCGCGGCGGCGGCCCGGGACGAGCCGGGTTCCGCCGCGCTCGGGCGAATGGTGCGGCCCACCTGCAAAAACCGTGTGGGCGCGTGCGGTCGCCCGCCCGTCGGCCGTCGCCGCCAGGGGACGCGCCGTCACACAGGGGAGAGGACCGCGATGGCCGACCGCCGCGATGTGGAGGAGTCCGCCGCGTTCGCGCGGGAGTTGCGCGAGGAGTACGAGCGGCGGGTACGCGCGCTGGGCCGTGCGGCGGCCGAGTACCTCGCCGCGGGCGGCGACGCGGAGAGCGTCGCGCGCCGGGTGCACGCCGAACGGCGGGCCCTCACCGCGGTGTTCAAGGCCCGCACGCCCGAGCCGCTGCGCAGCCGGGTCCGCGCGCGCACGCCCGCCGTCTACGGCGACGAGATCGGCCCCACGATCGACTGCCTCAGGGCGCGCGGCGCCACCTGGGAGGAGACCATCAGCGGCGCGAGCCGCCCGGGACCCGGCCTGGGGTGACCGCCTCCGCGGCGCCGCCCCGCCGCGCGTACCGCGGGTAACCCGGCGGTGCAGCACCCCTACCCATCGGTATGGAGATGCCCTACGCTCCCACCGTGCCAGTGATTGCTGGCGTGGTTGGGAGGCGAAGCATGGGACAGCACAAGCACGTGCGCGTGGCGGTGATCGGGTCCGGGTTCGCCGGGATCGGCGCCGCGGTACGCCTGCGCCGCGAAGGCATCACCGACTTCGTGGTGCTCGAGCGCGCCGACTCGGTCGGCGGGGCCTGGCGGGACAACGACTATCCGGGGTGCGCCTGCGACGTGCCCTCGCACCTCTACTCGTTCTCGTTCGCGCCCAACCCCGACTGGCCGCGCACCTTCTCGGGGCAGCCCTACATCAGGGCGTACCTGGAGGACGTCGTCGACACCTTCGGCATCGGCCCGCACCTCAGGCTCGGCCACGAGGTCACCTCGCTGCGCTGGGACGAGGACGGGCTGTACTGGACGGTGCGCACCGCGCACGGGCGCACGTACACGGCGGACGTCGTCGTCTCCGCCGCGGGACCGCTGTCCGACCCGAAGACCCCGGACATACCGGGGCTCGCCGCCTTCCCCGGCCGGGTGTTCCACACCGCGCGCTGGGACCACGGCTACGACCTGCGCGGCAAGCGCGTCGCCGTCGTCGGCACCGGCGCCTCGGCGATCCAGGTCGTGCCCGCGATCCAGCCCGAGGTCGCGCGGCTCACCCTCTTCCAGCGCACCCCGCCGTGGGTGATGCCGCGTCGCGACCGGGCGATCAGCCGCTTCGAGCGCGCCCTGCACCGGGCCGTGCCGTCGGCCGCGACCCTGCGCCGCCAGGGCCTGTGGGGCGTGCGGGAGCTCCAGGTGCAGGCGTTCACCCAGCACACCGGCGAACTCGGCATGGTGGAGGCGCTCGGCCGCCACCACCTCGCCAAGGCGATCGCCGACCCGGGACTGCGGGCCCGGCTGACGCCCTCGTACCGGATCGGCTGCAAGCGGATCCTGCTGTCCAACACGTACTACCCGGCGCTCGCGCGGCCCAATGTGGACGTCGTCGCCGCCGGGCTCGCCGAGGTGCGCGGCAGCGAGCTGGTCGGCGCCGACGGCACGACCGCCGAGGCCGACGCGATCGTCTTCGCCACCGGCTTCCACGTCACCGACATGCCGATCGCGGACCGCGTCGTCGGCACCGGCGGGCGCACCCTCGCCCAGAGCTGGAGCGAGACGGGCATGCGCTCGCTGCGCGGCGCCGCGGTCGACGGCTTCCCCAACTGGCTGACGATCATCGGGCCCAACACCGGCCTCGGCAACTCCTCGATGATCCTCATGATCGAGGCGCAGCTGAACTACCTCGCCGACTATCTGCGCAAGCTCGGCACCCTCGACCGCGGGGGCCGCGGCCGCCGCGCCGCGCTCGACGCCCGCCCGCGCGCGGTGCACTCCTGGACGGAGCAGGTGCAGCGCAGGATGGCCCGCACCGTGTGGAGCACCGGCGGCTGCACCAGCTGGTACCAGGACGCCGAGGGCCGCAACACCACCATGTGGCCCGGTACCACTGGGGAGTTCAGGCGGGCGACCCTGCGGGTCGACCCGGCCGAGTACGACATCGTCCGGCAGCCCGACACCGCGGCGACGCCCGCAGCGGCCGGCGCGGGCGCGAAGGAGGCGGTGCGGTGATGGACCCGATCGCACGGATCCCCGGCCCCGCGCGGGTGTTCGAGGCCGTCTCGGCCGACGGCTCCCGGCTGCACGTCGCGTCGTACGGGCCCGACGGCGCGCCCGCCGTCGTCCTGGCCCACGGCTGGACCTGCAACACCGCCTTCTGGGCCGACCAGATCGCCGACCTCGCGGCCGACCACCGCGTCGTCGTCTACGACCAGCGCGGCCACGGCGCGAGCCCGGCGGGCGCGCCGGAGGACTACAGCGCGGAGGCGCTCGCCGACGACCTGGAGGCCGTGCTCGACACGGCGCTCGAACCGGGCGGGCGCGCGGTGCTCGTCGGGCACTCCATGGGCGGCATGACGATGATGGCCGCGTCGGGGCGGCCCGCGTTCCGCGCGCACGCCGCCGCCGTCCTGCTGTGCAGCACGGGCGCCTCGCGGCTGGTGGCCGACGCGCGGGTGCTGCCGCTGCCGGCCGGCCGGCTGCGCACCGGGCTCACCCGCCGCGTCCTCGCGGCGCGGGCACCGCTCGGGCCCGTCACGCCGCTCTCCGTACGGCTGCTGCACTACGGGACCATGGGGCCGGGCGCGCCTAAGGACCGGGTGCGGCGGTGCGTGGAGATGGTGCACGCCTGCCCGCGGGGCGCGCGCACCGGCTGGTCCCGGGTGCTTGACACGCTCGATGTGGAGCTCGGCATACGGGAGTTGACCGTGCCCACCGCGGTCGTCTGCGGTGACGCCGACCGGCTCACGCCGCCCGTCCACGCGCGCAGGATCGCCGACGCGCTGCCCGACTGCGTGGATCTGAGGGTGCTGCCTGGCGTCGGGCACATGAGCCCGATGGAGGCGCCCGGTGCGGTGACCGCGGCGATCCGCGCGCTCACCGCCGCCCATCTGGAGCGTACGGAGGAGGTCGCATGAAGGGCACGGACAGCGGGGCGGGGACGGCCGGGCGGCGGCCGGTGCTCGAAGGGCGGGTCGCCGTCGTCACCGGCGCGGCCCGGGGCGTCGGCGAACTCCTCGCACGCAAGCTGTCGGCGCGCGGCGCCACCGTCGCCCTCGTCGGCCTCGAAGAGGACCGGCTCAAGCTGGTCGGGGAGCGGCTGCACGGGCCGTACGGCCACTGGTACGCGGACGTCACCGACCACGCGGCGCTCGGCCGGGTCGCCCACGAGGTCGCCGGGCGGTTCGGGCGGGTCGACATCGCCGTCGCCAACGCGGGTGTGGCGACGGGGGGCCCGTTCGCCGGGTCCGACCCGGACACCTGGCGGCGGGTGATCGAGGTGAACCTCGTCGGCGGCGCCAACACCGCCCGCGCCTTCCTGCCCGCGCTGCTCGAAAGCCGGGGCTACTTCCTGCAGGTCGCCTCGCTCGCCGCGCTCACCCCTGCGCCGATGATGACGGCGTACTGCGCGTCGAAGTCGGGCGTCGAGGCGTTCGCCCACGGGCTGCGGTGCGAGGTCGGGCACCGGGGCGTGGGGGTCGGCGTCGGCTACCTGTCGTGGACCGACACCGACATGGTGCGCGGCGCCGACCGCGACGAGGTCATGCGCGAGCTGCGGCAGCGGCTGCCCTGGCCGTCGAACCGCACCTATCCGCTCGGCCCGGCCGTCGACCGCCTCGTCGCCGGGATCGAGCGCCGCGCGCCGCACGTGTACGGTCAGTGGTGGCTGCGCGGCATGCAGGGCGCGCGGCCCTACCTGCCCGGCCTGATCGCCACGGTCGGCAGGCGCGAGATGCGCCGCTTCGAGCCGCGCCTCGCGCGCGTCGGCCGCGGCCTCGTCGGCGCGGGCGGCCAGGCCGACGAGACGGGACGCCCGAGCGGGGGCTGACCCCGCGCGGGTGCGGGTTTGTGCAGGAGGGGCCGGGTCCGCAGGAGGGGCCGGGTCCGGGCTTCGGACCCGGCCCCGGCGCGCCCGGCGTGCGGGTCAGAACTTCCAGCTGCGGTCCGGGGTGGCGACGTCGATCTCGACGCCGTCCGGGTCGCGGAACTTGAAGAACCGCGGCGGCTGCTGCTCCTTGTCCTCGCCGTAGATCTCGATGCCGAACTCCTTGAGCGACTCGACGACGGCCGCGGTGTCGGCGATCTCGACGCCGATGTGGTTGGGGCCGAGCGTGCCCTGCGCCCAGGGCGCCGTCTGCACCCGCTCGTCGGGGCAGAGCAGTGAGTAGTTGACCTCTCCGTCGCTGAGGTCGAGTGCCTTGCCGGGGTAGTGACCCGGGGTGCGGACGTCACCGAGGCGCTGGAACCCGAACACCTTCTCGTAGAAGGTGGCCGCCTTCTCCAGGTCCTTCGTCACGATGCCCATGTGCCGGATCCGCATAGGTCCTCCATGTCTGGCTGAGAGAAACACTGTCCGTAGAGCGGACATCTGGAACTGTAAGCGCGCCCGGGCGAGACGGTCAACCCGCCTTGTCCTCCCTGCGGAAGTTCTTCTCTATGATGTCTGCTATGGAGAAAAGTCAGAGGTCTGACGGTGGGGCGACGGCCCCGAGCTACCCCATCTCGTCGGTGGACAACGCCCTGCGCCTGCTGCTGCTGTTCCGCGACTGCGACTCGGTGCGGCTGACCGAGGCGTGCGCCCACCTGGGGGTCGCGCACTCCACCGCGCACCGGCTGCTCGCGATGCTGGTGCACCACGGGTTCGTGCGCCAGGACAAGGGCACGCGCACCTACCGGCCCGGTCCCACGCTGGTCGGGCTCGGTCTCGCCGTGGTGCAGCGCATGGACGTGCGCGTCCTCGTGCGGCCGTTCCTCACCCGGCTGTCCGCGGAGTTCGAGGAGACGATCCACCTGGTCGAACTGGAGGGGAACCAGGTGCGGTTCCTCGACTCCGTGGAGAGCGACCGGGCGCTGCGGGTGGCGGCGCGCACCGGCAAGGTGCTGCCCGCGCACTGCACGTCGGCGGGGAAGGCGCTGCTCGCCGAGCTGTCGCGGGACGAGGTCCACGCGCTCTACCCGGACGGGAGGCTCACCGGGCAGACAGGCCAGTCCCTGCGCAGTCTGCGCGCCCTCGAAGCGGCCCTCGACGAGGTGCGCGCCCGGGGCTACGCCACCAACTTCGAGGAGAGCGAGGAGGGGGTCGGCTCCGTCGCGATCGCCCTGCCGGCCCAGGCCGGGCACGCGGGTGCCGCGATCGCCGTCGCGGTGCCGGTGAGCAGGCTGAACTCCAAGGTCGAGACCCATATCGTGCGTGCGCTGCGCGAGGTGCGCGAGGAGCTCGGCGAGGTCATGGGCTGAGCGCCCGCCCGCCGCCACCGCCCCGCGCCAACGCCGCGGGGGCCCGCCAAGTCGCGGGCCCCCGCGGCGTTTTGGTCGTGTGCGCACCGTTGACGGTGTCTGCGTCGGTCCCTATTTTCGTCTTGCAGAAACCATTTCTGTCCAATGGAGGACCGAAGTGCGCAGAGCTGATGTCGTCACCGGTGCAGTCGTCTCCCTCGTCGGGCTCCTGGCCCTGGTCCCCGCGCTCGGCATGGGCTTCTTCGGCCCCGGCGGCGGGGTCGGGCCCGGCTTCTTCCCCGTGGTCCTCTCCGCGGCGCTCGCCGTGCTCGGCGGGGTCCTCGCCGCCCAGGGCACCCGGCCCCAGCACGTCCAGGTCCGCGCCATCGGCGGGGCCGTGAGCGACGTCGAGAAGGCCGCCAAGGCCGCCGTGCCCGTACCGGAGGGACCGCCGCCCTCCGGGGTGCGGCGGGTGCCCAAACCGGCCCTCGTGTGGGCGTCCTTCGCCGCCTGCATCGGGCTCATGGCCGTCACGGGCTTCGTCGTGGCCGCGGTCGCGCTGCTCCTCCTCCTCTTCTACGGCGTCGAACGGAAACGGGGCGTCCTGCCCGCCGTCGCCGCACTCGTGGTGCCGCTGGTCCTCTACGGCCTCTTCGTCGACCTGCTGGCCATCCAGCTCCCGGTCGGCCTCGTCGACATCGGCCTCCTGGGGATCTGAGCGGTCCGAGAAGGGATCCACATGTCCGTGTTCTCGAACCTTCTCGACGGCTTCACCGCCGCGCTCACCCCGATGAACCTGCTGTGGGTCGTGATCGGAGCGATCCTCGGCACGGCGATCGGCATCCTGCCCGGTCTCGGCAACCCGGCCGCCACCCTGGCGGTACTCCTGCCGCTCACCCTCCAACTCCCGCCCACCACCGGCCTGATCACCATGGCGGGCATCTACCACGGCGCCAAGTTCGCCGGCGCCACCACCGCGATCCTGCTCAACATCCCGACCGAGACCTCCTCCGTCGTGCTCTGCTACGACGGCCACGAACTGGCCAGACAGGGGCGCGCGGGCCCCGCGATGGGCATGTCCGCCATCTCCGGGTTCGTCGCCAGCACCGTCGGGGTGATCGCCCTGACGTTCGCCGCGCCGGCCGCCGCCGCGGTCGCCGTGAAGTTCGGGCCCCCCGAGTTCGCCGTGCTGATGTTCTTCGGGCTGCTCCTCGTGGTGACCATGGCGGGCAAGTCCCCGGTCAAGGGCCTCATCTCGATGGTCGCGGGGCTGCTCGTCGCCACCGTGGGCGTCGACCTGTTCACCGGCAGCCGGCGCTACACCTTCGGCAGCCTCAACCTCTACGACGGCGTCCAGTTCCTCAGCCTCACCCTCGGCCTCTTCGCCGTCGGCGAGGTGCTGGTGAACCTGCGGCGCGTGCGGGGGACCCTGCACTCCTTCACCGCACCCCGGCGGCTGCGCGACTACCTGCCCAATCGCGAGGACCTGCGCCGCTCCCGCTTCGCGATGGCCCTGGGCTCCGTGATCGGGTTCTTCGTCGGCGCGGTTCCCGGCGGCGGCTCCACGATCGGCTCGTTCCTCTCCTACGCGCTGGTGAAGAACACCTCGCGCCGCAAGCACATGTTCGGCAAGGGCGCCATCGAGGGCGTGGCGGGACCCGAGGCGGCCAACAACTCCGAGTCCGGCGGCGCGATGATCCCCCTGCTGAGCCTCGGACTGCCGGGCAGCGCCAGCACGTCGGTGATGCTCGCCGCGCTGCTGCTCTACGGCGTGCAGCCAGGGCCCCTGCTGTTCACCGACCACCCCGAGATCGGCTGGCCGGTCATCGCGAGCCTCTACCTCGGCACCATCGCGCTGCTCGTGCTGAACCTGCCGCTGATCCCGATGTGGGTGCAGATCCTGCGCGTCCCGTACTGGCTGCTGTACCCGACGATCCTGGTGCTCGCCGTGGTCGGCGCGTACAGCGTGCGCGGCTCGATGTTCGACGTGTGGCTGCTGCTCGGGTTCAGCGCGCTCGGCTACGCCTTCCGGCGCCTCGACATCCCGAGCGCCCCCATGCTGATGGCGTTCGTGCTCGGACCACAGGCCGAGCTGACGCTGCGCCAGTCGCTCACGCTGTCCGGCAACAGCCCGCTGATCTTCGTGCAGCGCCCCGTCTCCGCCACGATCCTCGGCGTCACCGGCGCGGTCGTCGTGTTCGCCGTGGTCAGCAGGGCGCGCAGGCGGCGCACCGCGCTCACCGCCCCGGTGCAGGACCCGGGTCTCGTCACCGCCTCGGAAGGGGAAGGCCGATGAAGGCAGGGAAGGCAGCGGCCGCGCTGCTCGGCCTCACGCTGATCGGCGGCGCCCTCTCGGGCTGCCACCTCGGCGCGGGGGACGGCAGGACGCCGGCCAACATCCAGTTCGTGGTGGACACGGGCCCGGGCGGCGGCAGCGACGTGTTCGCCCGCCAGGTGCTGAAGATCGCCCAGCAGGCGAAGATCGTCGACAGCAACTGGCCCGTGCTGAGCAAGCCGCAGGGCGGCGGGCTCGGCGCGATGGCCTACATGGCGGGGCGCGGTTCGAAGAACAACGTGATCGCCGCGTTCACCTCGAAGTGGATCGTGAGCGGGATGGCGACGAAAGACGCGCCCGCCACCCTCGGCCGGCTCACCCCGATCGCGGAACTGGCCGAGGAGCAGCAGGTCGTCGCCGTACCCGAGGACTCGCCCTACCGCACCTTCGCCGACTTCGTGGCCGACGCCCAACGCAGGCCGGGCACCCTCGTCCAGGTCGGCGGCGCGAGCTTCTCGGTCGACAACCTCGTGGCGCTCAAGTACGAGAAGGACGCGGGCACCACCTGGAAGTACCTGTCGTTCGCCGACGACGGCCCCCGCATCACCGCGCTCCTGCGGGGCGACGCGCAGATGATGATCGGCGCGGAGTCCGACTTCTCCGAGCAGGTCGCAGCCCACCAGCTGAAGGTGATCGGCGTGCTGGGCGACCGGCGCTCGCCGTCGTTCCCGGACGTGCCGACGCTCTCGGAGCAGGGGCTGTCCTCTGCGGGGCTGCCGCAGCAGCTCCAGTTCCGCGGGATCGCGGGCCCGCCGGGGATGAGCGCGCAGTCCGTGAAGTACTACGCCGACCTGTTCGCCAAGCTCGTGAAGACGCCGGCCTGGCAGCGGTACATCCACAGCGAGGGCAACGTGACCCGGTTCCTCACCGGGGACGCTCTCAAGAAACAGATCGCGACGTTCACCACCAGCATGAAGCCACTCGTCGCCCGACTGCACCAGGGGAACACGTGACCACCACAGAACCGGTCCTCACCCGGTCAAGCGAACTCGCCGCCTTCGGTGCCTCCGTCACCGCCGGGCAGCTGCCCGCCGACGTCGTGCACCACGCGCGCCGCGCGTTCGTCGACTGGACGGCCGCCTTGCTCGCCGGCATCCGCGAGCCCGCGGCCGCCAGGGTGCGCGCGGTCGCCGCGGGCAGCGGGGGCGACGGCCCCTGCGGCATCGTCGGGACGCCGCTGCGCACCGGCGCGCCGTTCGCCGCGCTGGCCAACGCCTACACCTCGCACCTGCTGGACTACGACGACGTCTACAACCCGCCCTCCACCACGGTCCACCTGGGCTCGTGCGTATGGCCCGCGGTGCTCGCGATCGGGCAGCTGCGCGGCCTCACGGGGGCGCGGCTGGTCGCGGCGCACGTCGCCGGCTTCGAGGTGGGGGCGCGCGTGGCGTGCGCGGCCGGGCCGCAGCACTACGAGAGCGGCTGGCACGTCACCGGCACCGCAGGGCACCTCGCGGCCGCCGCCGCGGCGGCCAACGCACTCGGCCTCTCCGCCCTGGAGACGAGCCACGCGCTCGGCTGCGCAGCGACCCAGGCGGCGGGCGTCCGCGAGGTCTACGGCAGCGACACCAAGGCCATGCACCCCGGCAAGGCGGCGATGGACGGCGTGCTCGCCGCCCTGCTCGCCGAGAGCGGTCTGACGTCGACCGACACCGCCATCGAGGGCGAGCGCGGGCTGCTGCGCGCGATCACGCCCCGGCCGTACCCGGAGCTGCTGACGGAGGGCCTCGGCACCCACTGGCACCTGCTGGAGAACGGGCACAAGCTCTATCCGAGCGCGTCGCTCACCCACCCGGCGATCGACGCGCTGCTCGCCCTCGACCCGGTCGACCCGGCGCGGATCGCGGCCGTCGAGGTCCGCATGGCGGGCTTCGCCGCGACCGTGACGGCGCTGGGCCGGCCGGAGACGGGGGCGGCGGCGAAGTTCAGCACCGCGCACTGCGCCGCCGCCGCGCTGGTCCACCGGCGGGTGGGCCCCGCCGAGTTCGCCGAGGCGGTGGTGCACGATCCGGGGATCGCCGCGCTGCGGGCCAAGGTCGCGGTGCGCGCGGACGAGGCCGTCACCAAGCGTGGCTGCCGGGTCAGGATCACCCTGCACGACGGCACCGAGATCCGCTCGGCCGTCGACCAGAACCGCGGCACCCCGGCCGCGCCGCTGACCGACGCCGACCTGGAGGACAAGCTCGTCACGGCGGGCGACGCGGCGCTCGGCCACCGCAGGACCGACCGCCTGGTGCGGGCGTGCTGGGCGCTGGACACCGCCCCGGGCCTCGACGAACTGGCCGCGCTCTGGTCACCGGCCCCGGGGCCCGGGGGCCCCGGCACCGACTGAGCGCGTGCGGGTGTGGCACGGCAGGCGGCCGTACCGCACCCGCACGCCCCGGCGGCCTCGGCGTCAGGTGTCCGAGGGGGTCGCGCGCGGGGGCAGCCGGGGGCGGCTGCGGTCGGGCAGGGAGCGGTAGCCGGGGGGTGCGGCCGCCGGGCGGGCGGCCAGCAGGTCGAGGGCGACCCAGACGGCGTCGTCGAGCTGGGCGTGCCGGCCCTCGGCCCAGTCGAGCGGGGTGCGCAGCGCCTCTATGTCGGGCTCCACGCCGTGGTTCTCGACGGACCAGCCGTACGCGTCGAACCAGGCCGCGTTCATCGGGACCGTGATCACCGTGCCGTCGCCGAGCCGGTGCCGTCCCGTCATGCCGACCACGCCGCCCCAGGTGCGCTGGCCGACCACCGGGCCGAGGCCGAGCAGCCGGAAGGCGGCGGTGATCATGTCGCCGTCGGACGCGGTCGCCTCGTCGGCGATCGCGACGACCGGGCCGCGCGGCGCGTCGGAGGCGTAAGAGACCGGCTGCGCGTCGCGCGTCAGGTCCCAGCCGATGATCCGGCGGCTCAGCTTCTCCACCACCAGCTCGCTGATGTTGCCGCCCGCGTTGCCCCGCACGTCCACGATGAGCGCGGGGCGTGACATCTCCATCCGCAGGTCGCGGTTGAACTGCGCCCAGCCGGAGCCCTGCATGTCGGGGATGTGCAGATAGCCGCAGCGGCCGTCGCTGAGCTCGCGCACGACCTCGCGGCGCTTGGTGACCCAGTCCTGGTAGCGCAGCGGCCGCTCGTCGATCAGCGGGACGACGGCGACGCGCCGGGTGTGCGGGTGCGGACGGTCGGGCGCCTGCGCCCGCCCGGTCTCCTGTGCCGTGTCCTGCGCTGCGTCCTGCGCGGGAACCGCGGTGCGGAACGTCAGCTCCACCGTCGTACCGCCCGCCGCCGACAGCAGCGGTCCTGGGCCCGCGACCGGGTCGACAGGACGGCCGTCGACCTGGGTGAGGACCGCGCCCTCACGCACCCCCGTACCGGCGAGCGGGGAGCGCGCACGCGAGTCCGAGGAGTCGCCGGGCAGGATCCGCTTCACCAGCCACTCGCCGTCCCTGCACACGAGGTTGGCGCCGAGCAGGCCCATCGGCCGCTGGTAGTGCGACGGTCCCTCGTCGCGCCGCGCGGCCGAGACGTACGCGTGCGACGTGCCGAGCTCGCCCAGCGTCTCCCACAGCAGATCCGCGAACTCGTCGGGGGAGGCGACCCGTTCGACCAGCGGCCGGTACTGGTCGAGCACCGCGTCCCAGTCGAGCCCGCTCATCCCCGGGTCCCAGAAGTACGCGCGGACGATGCGGCCCGCCTCGTCGAACGCCTGCCGCCACTCCGCCCCGGGGTCGGCCTCGTGCAGGATGCGGCGCAGGTCGAGGTGGACCGCGTCGCCGTCGCCCGCGTCGGTCGCCGAAACCACCCGCAGCTCGCCCTCGTCCACGACGACGAGCCGGGTGCCGTCGCCGCTCGGCGCGAACCAGTCGAGGTGGTCGACGAGTTCGGTCCTGCGGGCCTTCGCGAGGTCGAAGTGTTCGAGGGTGGGGCGGCCCGAGGTGTCCGCGGGGTTGGCGAACGTCTCGCCGAGCGCGCCGGAGATCGGCCACCGCAGCCACACCAGGCCGCCACCGCCGACCGGGTGGAGCGACGAGTACTTCGACGCGGCGACGGGGAACGGCGTGACCCGGCTCGCGAGCCCCTCCACCTCGACGGTGACCGCCCCGCCCTCCGCGTCGGCCCCGCCCTCGTCGCGCGGGTCGAGACCGCCGGCCGCGGGCCGCCCCTCGGGGGACAGCGCGAACGGCGAGGGCGTCGCCGAGGACAGCGGTACGAGGTAGGGGCGGCAGCCGAGCGGGAACGACAGGTCGCCGGTGTGCACGTCGTACACCGGGTCGAAGCCGCGCCAGGAGAGGAAGGCGAGGTAGCGGCCGTCGCTGGTGAAGACGGGGTTCTCGTCCTCGAAGCGGCCGTCCGTGACGTCCACGACCGCGGGGGCGGCGTCCGCGGCCCCAGCGCCGCCGATCCTGGCCATCCTGATCTGCCGCAGCGAGCGGCCGATCCCCGGCTGCGACCAGGTGATCCACGTCCCGTCGGGGGAGAAGGCCAGATCGGTGACGGGCCCGTTGAGCGACCGCACGATCTCGGTGACACCCCAGGGCCCCGCGCCTCGACCGTCCGCCGCGGGGGCATCGGCCGCGGGGGCCTCCGCGCCCGGGGCCGGCTCCTCGGGGGGTGGCTGGTCGGAGACGTCCAGGAGGAGCAGGCGGCCGTCGTGGGTGGCGATCGCGACGCGCGCGCCCTCGGGGTCGGGCTCCATCTCGTGCACCCGCCCCAGCAGCCCCGCGGCCAGCCTGCGCGGCGGGCGGTCGCCGCTGGCACGCGGGAGGTACGCGATCTCGACGGCGTCGTCGCCCTCCGCGTCCGTGACGTACGCGACCCGGCCGCCCGCGCCGAGCATCGCGGGCAGCCTGACCCGGACGCCCGGGGTGTCGGCGATGGTGCGGGCGGGGCCGTCGCGGTGGGTCAGCCAGTACAGGCTGCCGCGCACGGAGACGGCGCTCGCCCGGCCCGTGGTGTCCACGGAGAGCGCGCCGAGGTGGCGTGCCGCAGGCACCTGGTAGGCGCGGCGGCCCGCGCGCTGGCCGCCGAGGCGGATGTCCAGCCTGCGCGGCCGCGCGTCCCGGGTCAGCGCGTCCACCAGCCACACCTCGCCCGCGCACTGGTAGACGACGCGCCGCCCGTCGGTCGAGGCGTGCCGGGCGTAGAAGGCGTCGTGGTCGGTGTGGCGCAGCAGACCGGTGCCGTCGGGGCGGCAGGAGTAGAGGTTGCCGACGCCCTCGTGGTCGGAGAGGAACGCGACGCGGTCCCCGACGATCATCGGGCAGGCGAGGTGCCCGCCGATGCCGGCGAGCAGCCGCTCCCCGTGCAGCCAGAGACGGCCGGTCGCGCCGCCGCGGTAGCGCTTCCACGCGGCGGGCTCGTGCGGCGGCGTCCCGGTCAGCAGCAGCGTCCTGCGCTCGCCGCACACGTCGCCCACGGCGAGGTCGGAGACGGGGCCCCAGGGCAGCTTGCCGCCGGGGGAGCCGTCGAGGGGGACGCCGTAGGCCCAGGAGTAGTAGGAGAACGGCTGGCCGTGCGAGGAGACGGCGAGGATCTGCGGCTCGCCGCTGCCGGGCTCGCGCGGGTCGGGCGCGCTCCAGCCGCACACCCGCGTGTCGGTCGAGCCCCAGTAGGTGAGGCGGCGCGCGGGTCCGCCGTCGACGGGGGCGAGGTGGATCTCGGGGTCGAGGCTGCGCCAGTTCGTGTAGGCGATGTGCCGGCCGTCGGGCGAGAAGCGCGGGGGCCCCACCCTGGTCCGGTCGACGGTCAGCCGCCAGGCCCGTTCGGCCCGGCTGCCCGCCGGGGCTACGGGGGCGATCCAGATGTCGTCCTCGGCGGCGAAGCACACCAAGTCCTCGTGCAGGTGCGGGAAGCGGAGATACGCGGCGTCGTCACTCACCATCCCATGCTTTCCACGGCGCGTGGCGCGGGCAACTCGTCCAGGGGAACCGGCCGGGCTCAGACGAGTTCAGATGATGAGACTGCCGACGTGCTGCTCGACGTCGAGGTGGTCGGCCTCCTGGCCGGCCGGCACGACGGAGTAGGCGCTCTTGAGGAACCGGCGCAGCGGCGCGTTGTCGAACTGGACGAGCGCGACGCCCTCGGGCGCCCGGAACTCGAACACCGTCTGGGCCCGCCCGCACGGCCACACGTGCACGTCGCCGTCGCCCGCGGGCTCCCGCAGGCCGTTCCTCGCGAGGTCGCGGGCGAAGGCCCAGACGACCTCGTCGTCGTCGAGGGAGACCTCGGCGGGGAAGACCATCCGCATCGCGAGGGGGTCGGCACCGTCGTAGCGCAGCATCACCGGGACGATCCGGGGGTGGGGGGCGTCGCTTATCAGGCGGGCTTTGACGGACTGCTCGACCACGGGTGACATCGGCGTCTCCTCCGTACGGATGCCGGGTCGCGATACCCCGGCACGGCAAAATCACCTCTCAATGGTACAAACATGTGCAAATTCCGCATCGCGGCGACGGGTGGCAGGACCGTTGACCCGCGGCGCCGGCGGCCCGACGATGGCGGGATGGGCGTGCGGGGCGAGGGAGCCGGAGCCGCGGGGAGCGCGGGGCGCGGCCGCGCGGGCGCCGAAGGGGACCGCCGCGCGGCCCCCGGCGCCGGGCCCGCGGCGAAGGCGGGGGAGCAGCGGGGCCCTGTCTCCGTCACCGGACGGGCCCTGTGCGTGCTGGAGGCGTTCACGCCCGCCGCCCCCGTCCGTACCCTCACCGACCTCGCGCGCCACACCGGCCTCCCGCTCACCACCGTCCACCGCCTGGTGGGCGAGCTGGCCCGGTGGGGCGCGCTGGAGCGCGAGGAGGGCGGCGGCTACCGCATCGGGCTCAGGCTGTGGGAGATCGCCTCGCTCGCGCCGCGCGGCCTCGGGCTGCGCGAGTCGGCCCTGCCCCAGCTCTCCGATCTTGTCCATGTCACCGGCGAGAACGCGCAGTTGGCGGTGCGTGAGGACCTGTCCGTGGTGTTCGTGGAGCGGCTCGCCGGGCGCGGCGCCGTCCCCGTGCTGACCCGGGTGGCGGGCCGCTTCGCCCTCATGCCGACAGGTGTGGGGCGGGTCCTGCTCGCCTACGCCCCGCCCGAGGTGCAGGAGCGCGCGCTGGCCGGTCCTCAGGCCCGCTGCACCCCGGCCACCGAGTGCGACCCCGGCGTGCTGCGGCAGTCGCTCGCCGAGGTGCGCCGCACCGGGGTGGCGATCTGCGAGCGGCAGGTGACCGACGACAGCGTCTCGGTCGCCGCGCCGGTGCACGGGCCGCACGGCGACGTGGTCGCCGCCGTCTCGGTCGTGGCGCACGCCGACCGCGTACGGCCGCACACCCTGGTGCCGCTCGTGCAGGTCGCGGCGCGCGGCATCTCCCGGGCGCTGGGCGCCGAGCCGGGCGGGCGGGCCCCGGCGGACCCCCGCACGCACACGGGTGCCGCCGGTGCCGCGGGCCCGGCAGGTCCCGCAGGTCCCGCAGACCCCGCAGGTCCCGCAGGTCCCGGTCTCACAGGTCGAGGACGAGGCGGCCGGAGCGGCAGCGCGAGACGCAGATGAACATGACGTCGTTGGCCGCGCGCTCCTGTGCGGTCAGCAGCGAGTCCCGGTGGTCGACCTCGCCCGCCAGCACATCCGTCTCGCAGGTCCCGCAGGTGCCCTCGCGGCACGACGACAGGACCGGGATCCCGGCGTCCTCCACCACCTGGAGGATCGACCGGTCAGGTGGCACGGTCACCGTGCGCCCGGACGCGGCGAGTTCGACCTCGAACGCATCGAGGGGGCCGGCGGGCCCGCCCGCCGCCGGCGCGAAGCGCTCCGTGTGCAGCGCGCCCGACGGCCACCGCGCGCACCGCTCCTCGACCGCGGCGAGCAGCGGCTCCGGACCGCAGCAGTAGACCGCGGTGTCCGCGCGCGGGGCGCCGAGCAGCCCGTCCAGGTCGAGCAGGCCGCGCTCGTCCTGCGGCCACAGCTCCACCCGGTCGGGGTGTGCCGCGGCGAGCGGCCCGGCGAACGCCATGGCGGACGCCGTACGGCCCCCGTAGACCAGCCGCCAGTCGGCGCCCCCTGCCGCCGCCCGCGCGACCATCGGCACGAGCGGGGTGATGCCGATCCCGCCGGCGACGAAGAGGTAGCGCTCGGCGGCGACGAGCGGGAAGTTGTTGCGCGGGCCGCGCACGGACACCTTGGCGCCCTCGGCCAGCTCGTCGTGCACGTACCGCGAGCCGCCGCGCCCTTCGTGCTCCCTGGCCACGGCCACCTGGAGCACCGAGCGGTCCGCGGGGTCGCCGCAGAGCGAGTACTGCCGTTCGAGGCCGGGCGCGAGCAGCAGGTCCAGGTGGGCGCCCGGCTCCCAGGCGGGCAGCCGCCCGCCGTCGGGGTCCGCGAGGGTGAGCCGCACGACGCCGTCGGCGAGGGGGTCGCGGCGCGCGACGACCACGGTGAACTCCCCGCCCCCGCCGGTCATGAGCGCGCCCCGGCGGCCCGGCCGTGAGCCGCGGCCCCCGCGGCGGGCTCCGGCCGGTGGCCGGGGTGGGCGAGCAGCCAGTCCCACAGCTCCACCGGGTCGTCGAACACCCGGTCGGCGCCGCAGAAGCAGACGGCGAGCAGCTCGTCGCTGCCGGGCAGCCAGCGGATGCGGAAGACCTCGTCCGCCGCCGCGTGCCCGGCCGGTGCGCCGGTCACGCCCCCGCCCCCGCCGTCCGCATCCGGTCGAGGATCCTGCGGGCCGCGAGGCCGCCGGTGTCGATGTTGATGCTCAGCTCCTGGTACGCCCCCGCCTCCGCGGCCACCGCGCGCTCCAGCACGTCGAGCGCGACCACGTCCTGGAGGACCACCGTGCGGTTGTTGTCGTGCAGGAAGTCCGTCACGCCCTGGTCGCCGGGGGCGAAGTCCCGCGCGACCGCCCAGAAGTCGTGCGTGCTGTGCTCGGTCTCCGGCGTGATCGCGTACACCACCTCGACGTGGAAGGCGTCCGGGTCCGAGCCGTCCGCGGCCGGCGGCGGGGTGCCGGCCGGCGCGATCCTGCTGTGCAGCAGGTACAGGCACGGCGCGTGGTACTCGATGTCCTGCCAGCGCGTGATCCGGCCGCGCACGCCCGTCGACTCCGCGTAGAACGGCGGGCAGGCCGCGTCGTCCATGTGCCTGCTGACGCGCACGATGCCCGCGGCCTCGTCCACCTCGGTGGTGATCGGCGTCTCGGCCACCTCGGGTGTGCCGATGTACCCGCCGTGCAGATACGTCTCGTGGGACAGGTCGAGGAGGTTGTCGACGAGCAGCCCGTACCGCGCGGCGAGCGGCTCCCTGCCCGACACGGTCGTGTAGCCGGGGTCCGCGAGCCAGGGCGCGCGGGGGATCAGCGCCTCGTCGGCCGCCTCCCGGTCCCCGATCCAGACCCAGACGAACGCGTCGCGCTCCGCCACCGGGTACGAGGTGAGCCTGGCCGTCCTCGGCACCTTGCGCTGCCCCGGCACGGCGACGCACACGCCGTCCGCGCCGTAGGTGAAGCCGTGGTAGCCGCAGACCAGTTGGTCGCCGACCAGGTGGCTCGGCTGCTGGGAGAGCGGGAAGCGCCGGTGCACGCAGCGGTCGGACATCGCGGTGACCGCGCCCGCCTCGGTGCGCCACAGCAGGACGGGCTCGCCGCAGACCGTGCGGGAGAAGGGCTCGCGGCCCACCTCGGCGCCGTACGCCGCGACGTACCACTGGTTGCGCACGTACCAGGGGGCGGGGGCCGGGTCGGGCGTGCTGGTGCTCGCGGCCGTGTCGGCCGTGCTGGTCCTGCTGGTTTCCGTGCCGACGGGAGAACTCATCGCTCCTGCCTTTCTCCGCCACGACGGTGTGGCGGGAAGCCGCCTCGGGCCGGGTCGGGCCCAGCGTGCCCGCGCACCGGGGCGCCGCACAGGGCGACTTCCGCTCAGCGGAAGGAAGCGGGGCGCACCCCTGGTCCCCCGGGGCCCCGAGGACGTTGCACCATAGAGAAGCGGCACCACCCGGGTGCCGCGCGCCATGCGGTGCGCCGGGCGGGATGACGAGCGGGAGTGCGGGCGTGGACGTCCAGGGCACGGTGGCGGCCGGCTTCGAGCCGGTCAGGGACGCCTTCGTACGGAATTTCGAGCGCCTCGGCGAGCGCGGCGCGGCCGTCGCGGTGTACCGGGACGGGCGGAAGGTCGTCGACCTGTGGGGCGGTTCGCGCGACGCGGCCGGGCGTGAGCCCTGGGCCCTCGACACCGCGCAGGTCGTGCGGTCGGCCACGAAGGGCGTCGCCGCCGCCGTGCCGCTGCTGCTGCACCAGCGCGGCCACATCGACCTGGACGCCCCGGTCGGCACGTACTGGCCCGAGTTCAAGGCGGCGGGCAAGGAGCGCGTCCTCGTCAGGCACCTGCTGTCGCACCGCGCGGGACTGCCCGTGCTCGACACGCCGCTGACGCCGGCCCAGGCGCTCGACGGCGAGTCGGGGCCGCGGGCGCTCGCGGCGCAGCGGCCCGTCTGGGAGCCGGGCGCAGACCACGGCTACCACCCGCACACCTACGGCTGGCTCATCGCCGAACTGGTACGCCGGGTCACCGGGCGCACGGTCGGCCGCATGGTCGCCGAGGAGATCGCGCGCCCGCTCGGCCTCGACTTCTGGATCGGCCTGCCGGAGGAGGAGCGGCGCAGGGTCGGCCGCATCGGCGAGGTCGCGGAGCCGCCTGCGGCAGGCGGCGAACTGCGGCTGCGGCCCAAGCGGTCGGTGGCCGAGGCGTACGCGGACCCCGGGTCGCTGACGCGGCGGGCGTTCGGCGCCGTCCGGCCCGCGCCCGACGAGAACGCGGCCGGGTTCCACGCCGCCGAGATGCCCGCGTCCGGCGGCATCGCCACGGCGCGTGCGCTCGCGCGGGTGTACGCGGCGATGATCGGACCCGTGGACGGGCACCGGCTGTTCGCCCCGGCCACGCTGACGCTCGCGCGCACCGAGGAGTCGGCGGGCCCCGACCGGGTGCTCGTGGTCTCCACCCGGTTCGGGCTGGGCTACATGCTGCACGGCCCCGCGGCGCCGATGCTCGCGAAGGGCTCCTTCGGACACCCGGGGCGCGGCGGCTCGCTGGGGTTCGCCGACCCGGAGTCCGGGATCGCCTTCGGATACGTGACGAACGGGATGCGCAGGGGCGTCACGGCCGACCCGCGGGCGCAGGCGCTGGTACGTGCGGTCCGCTCGGCGCTGTGAGGGCGGCGCTCCGCCCTGCGAGCGCGGCGCTCCGCGCGCCGCGCGGGGCGGAAGGGAAGCGTCGGACAGGGCCTCTGGTGCCGGTGGGGGCCGCGGTGTTCTGATCGTCGGATGACGGCGATTGAGCGAGGCGGCGACGGTGGCACGGCGATCCGGCGGTTCGACGGGTACGGCGTACTGATCACGGGGGCGGGGCGCGGCATCGGGGCGGCGACCGCGCGGCGGCTCGCCGCCGAGGGCGCGCGGGTCCTCGTCACGGACATCGACGAGGAGCGCGCCGCGGCGACGGCCGCCGGCATCGGGGGCGCCGAGGCGTTCCGCTGCGACGTGGGGGACCGCGCCGAGGTCGAGGCGGCGGTCGCGCAGGCCGTGCGGCGCTTCGGCCGGCTCGACGTGCTGGTCAACAACGCGTTCTCGTGCGGCGTCGACGAGCCGCTGTTCGAGGACGAACCCGACGAGAAGTGGGCCCGCGACCTGGACCTCACGCTGACCGGCGCGTTCCGCTGCGCGCGTGCCGCGCTGCCGCACCTGGTGGAGTCGGGGCGCGGTGCGATCGTCTCCATCGGCTCGGTCAACGGCGAGCAGGACTTCGGCAACCACGCCTACAGCGCGGCCAAGGCGGGGCTCGCCGGCCTGACGCGGACCCTGTCGGGGCATGCGGCGCCGCGCGGCGTGCGGGTCAACCTCGTGGAGCCGGGCACCGTGCACACCGAGGGGTGGGCGGGGCGCGAAGACGCGCTCGAACGGGCCGCCGCGCTCTACCCGATGGGGCGGGTGGGGCGGCCCGAGGACATCGCGGCCGCGGTCGCCTTCCTCGCGTCGTCCGACGCCGCCTGGATCACCGGCATCGCCCTGCCGGTCGACGGCGGCATCCTCACGGCCCAGCCGGGCTTCCGCAGAGCGGTCAGGGGCCTGGACTGAGCGGCCCGGGCTGGGCGTCCCGGGCCGGGCGTCCCGGGCTGAGCGTCCCGGGCTGAGCGGACGCTCCGGGCTGCGGTGCGGTGGATCCGTGGTGGGCCGCGCCGCCGTCCGGTCGCCGGATGTCAGGCCGGTTCTCGTGGCACCAAGTGTCGACACTTGATGCTGCGGAGTGCGGGACGCGGGGCTCGGGGTCGTCGGGGCCCCGCCGCCGGGCGCCCCGATCGGCGGGCGGCGGGACGCGCGGGACGCGGGGCGGCGCCGAGAGGGGCCGAGTGCCGGATTGTGCCGCTTCCTTGCCCCCTGTGTGGGGTTTCCATACCTTAAGGCCCACGGGAACCGGCCGCGCCCGCGGCGGCCGCACAGCGGTGCGCGCGCGGCCGACAGGGGTCAGCGAACGTCAATATCGCATGCGCGAAGCAATCTGGACGGGTGTTCGCAACGCTATGGACATCGGCCGGGGGCGCTGCTTGAATCTTAGTGTCGACACTTTGCGACGAGCCGTGACGGAGCGGCCTCGGCGGGCGTGCCGTGCGGGGCCGGGACAGGCCCCTCGCGTGCCGTTCCGGTTCTCCCGATGCCGCCCGCCCCGCCCGCTCACGGGTGTCCGACCGTGTGACCGGCTCCCCCCTCGTCAGGAGGTATCCGTGAACCACCCAACTGCCAAACTCGTCGTCGACGATCTGCGGCTCGGGCACTGGTCCTCGCGCACCGAGGCGTTCTCGCTGGCGTGCGACGGGCTCTCGTTCGAGATCGCGGAGAACGAATTCGTCGCCGTGGTGGGCCCGAGCGGCTGCGGCAAGACCACGTTCCTCACCGCGCTCGCGGGCCTGGTTCCGGTGACCTCGGGCCGCCTGGAGCTCAACGGCGCGCAGATATCGGGCCCCGCACCCGACCGCTCACTCGTCTTCCAGCAGGCGTCCCTGTT
This sequence comes from Streptomyces sp. NPDC047002, assembly GCF_040704505.1. Classification (NCBI taxonomy): domain Bacteria; kingdom Bacillati; phylum Actinomycetota; class Actinomycetes; order Kitasatosporales; family Streptomycetaceae; genus Streptomyces; species Streptomyces sp. NPDC047002. Next base: position 62,684 of record NZ_JBEYWC010000019.1, on the reverse strand, counting down.
CCCGTGGGCCACGGTGACGGCCAATGTCGAGTTCGGCCTCAAGGCACAGCAGCGCCTCGACGCCAAGGGCCGCGCCAGAGTCGCCGAGCTGGTGGAGCTCGTCGGACTCGCGGGCAAGGAGCGCACCTATCCGCGCGAGCTGTCCGGCGGCATGAGTCAGCGGGTCAATCTCGCCCGCGCGCTCGCCACCGACCCCGACCTCCTCCTGCTCGACGAGCCGTTCTCCGCGCTCGACGCGCAGACCAGGGAGGTCATGCAGGAGGAGCTGACCCGCATCTGGCAGGCCGACGTGGCGGGCCAGGGCAAGACCGCCGTGTTCGTGACGCACGACGTGCCGGAGGCCGTGTTCCTCGCCGACCGCGTGGTGGTGTTCTCCAGCGGACCCGCGCACCTGGTCGAGGTGGTGGACATCGACCTGCCGCGCCCCCGGGACGCCGCCGTGAAGCGGACCCCCGAATTCCAGGAGTTGAACGACTACATCCTCGGGCTCGTCATGAGCCAGACACAGCCGGGACGAAGGGCGGCGAGCGACCGTGGCAGCAACACAACTGTCGTCGGATAGGGTCGGGCCCCCGGTCCAGGTGGCCCGGCAGGGGCGGCGCCGGGGATCGGGCCGCCGGCTCAACCTGATCCTGGGCGTGGTCGGCCTCGCGGTGGTGCTCGCCGTCTGGCAGCTCTGCTCGTCCACCGGCGTCGTCGACCCCAACTTCAGCAGCTCGCCCGCCGGGGCCTTCGTGGCGCTGATCGACTCGATCGCCTCGGGCACCATCTGGTCGCCGCTCGGCTCGACCCTGTCGATCGTCGCGCTCGGCATGGCGATCTCGGTCGTCGTCGGGATACCCGTCGGCCTCCTCATCGGCCGCAACAAGTACCTGTACGGGCTGACCGACCCGCTCATCAGCATCCTGTACTCGGTGCCCTACGTGGTGTTCCTGCCCATGCTGATCTTCTGGTTCGGCATCGGGATGAACGCCCGCCTGGTGATCGTGGTGTGGAGCGCGATGTTCCCGCTGCTGATCAACGTGATCGCGGGCACCCGCAACCTCGACCCGGCGTACGCGCAGGTCTCCCGCGTCTACTGCGCCTCCCGCATGTACACACTGCGCGCGGTCGCGTTCCCCGCGACCCTCCCGTACATCCTCGCCGGTGTGCGGCAGGCAGTGGGCCGCGCTCTGATCGGTGCGATCGTCGCCGAGCTGTTCATGGGGTCCTCGGGCCTCGGCTACCAGGTCCAGCTCCAGACGTCGAACTTCGAGATGGACGACGCGATGGCCTCGATCGCGGTGATCGCGGTGGTCGCGATCGCCCTGACACGGGGCGTCGGCTACCTGGAGCGCCGGTTCACGTTCTGGTCGGCGACGGACTGAGAGGGAGGCCCGAATGCGCATGCGTGTACCCGTGCCGTGGCGTCAGCGCCGCACCGTGCGGCTCGCCGTCCCGCTGGCCGCGGCCCTCGCGCTGACCGCCTCAGGCTGCGCGGTGTCGGGCAGTGCGTCGATCCAGCCGTCCAGCATGAAGATGACGGTCGGCTACACGGCCATCGGCGCCGCCTACTCCGACCTGTACATCTGCGAGGACGCCGGGGTCTTCAAGAAGAACGGCCTCGACGTCAAGATCACCCTGCTGAACAGCTCGTCCCAGCTGGTGGCCGCCCTCGTCAGCAACAGCGTGCAGATCGGTGTCGGCGCCACCACGGCGACCGCGGCGGGCGCGATGAACCTCAAGGGCGTCGACCTGCGCTACATCGCCCTGCCGATCAAGCGCTACTACATGGAGATGTGGGGCAGGAAGTCCCTCAGCGCGGGCGACGACCTCAAGGGCCGCAAGATCGGCCTGAGTTCGCCCGGCTCGCTCGGGGACGCCGCGGTCGACGCGCTCATCAAGAAGAACGGCTGGTCGCAGGACGACCTCCAGAAGGTCTATCTGAAGTCCACCCCCGCCGAGGTGTCGGCCCTGGAGAACGGCGCGGTCGACGCGATCGTCACCCAGCCGCCCACCGGTACCAAGACCCGCCAGAAGGGCTTCAAGAAGGTCATGGACTTCACCGACCTGCCCACCGCGGCCAACGCCTACACGGTGAAGACGGGTTACCTCTCCGCCAACGGCAAGGCCGTCGCCGCCTTCACCAAGTCGGAGGCGGAGTGCCTGGCCATGCTGCACAACGACAGGGACGCGGCGGTGCGCAGCATCATGAAGCACAGCGGCGTCGACAACAAGGCGCTCGCCGAGTACTCGTACGACTTCTTCGACAAGCTGTGGGCGAAGGACCCGCGCGTCGATCCCGCGCTCGTCCACGACGCGTTCGCCGCGACCGTCGCCAAGGGTGTCGGCACGATGCCGAAGAACACCGACGAGTTCATCGACAACTCCTACGTCGACAAGCTGAAGGACTCCGGCTTCATCGACTCCCTGTACCGGTGACCCGCGGCTGCCGCCGGTGCCGGCGGCGCACCGGCGGCAGCCCCGCGGACGAGACGAAGGGTGAGTGACATGGCGTCACTTGAGAGCATCGACGACCTGCGGGGCTGGCTCGCGCTCGCGGAGAAGCTCGGCGAGGTCAGAACGGTCAGCGGCGCCCACTGGGACAAGGAGATCGGTGCCGCGTCCGAGGCCAACTACAAGCGGCCCGCACCGCCCGCGCTCCTCTTCGACGACATCGTCGGCTACCGGACCGGCCAGCGGGTGCTGACCGCGTCCATGAGCAACGCCCGCCGTCTCGGCATGACCCTCAGGCTCGGCACCGACCTCGACGACCGCTCCCTGGTGGAGGCGCTGCGCAGCAAGCCGGGCGAGTGGGCGGCCAACGCGTCGCGCTACCCGGTGCGCGAGGTGGAGACAGGACCCGTCAAGGAGAACGTCATAGCGGGCGACGCGGCGAACCTGCTGGACTTCCCCGTCCCGCAGTGGCACGAGGCGGACGGCGGCCGCTACATCGGCACCGGGTGCGCCGTGTTCACCACCGACCCGGAGACGGGCGTGCTCAACGCGGGCGCCTACCGCATGCAGGTGCAGAACGACGGCCGCGCGGCCAGCGTCAACATCGAGGCGGGCAAGCACGGCGCCGCGCATGTGCGGGAGTGGTTCGCCCGGGAGGGCAGGGCGCCGGTCACCGCCTCGTTCGGGCACGATCCGCTGCTGCTGGTCGTCGCGGGCACGGAGGTGCCCACCGGGACCTCGGAGCTGGAGTACGCGGGCGCCGTGCTGGGCCGGTCCATCGACGTGATCAAGGGCGAGGTCACCGGGCTGCCCATCCCCGCCACCGCGGAGATCGCCGTGGAGGGCTGGCTCTACCCGGAGAGGCGGGAGCAGGAGGGCCCGTTCGGCGAGTGGACGGGCTACTACAGCGGTGGCACCGAGCCCGTGCTGACGCTCGACATCGAGCGGATCTACCACCGCGACGACCCCATCCAGCTCGGGGCGCCCCCCGGTAAGCCGCCGCACGACTACTCGTACATGCGCAGCGTCATGAAGTCCGCGATGATCCAGGACGCCCTGATCCAGGCCGGGCTGCCCGGCGTCGAGGGGGTCTGGGCGCACGAGGCGGGCGGCGGGCGGCAGCTGCTCGCCGTCGCGGTCCACCAGCGGTACGCGGGCCACGCCCGGCAGGCCGGCTACCTCGCGGCGCAGCTGCCGTCCGCCGCGTACATGAACAAGTTCGTGGTCGTCGTGGACGCGGACGTCAACCCGCGCAGCCTCAGCGACGTGGTCTGGGCGATGTGCACCCGCACGGACCCCGCCGAGGACATCGAGACCATGCGCAAGACCTGGGGCAGCCGGGTCGACCCGCTGCGGGAGAAGGGCGTCCCGCCGTTCAACACCCGCGCGGTGATCGACGCGTGCCGCCCCTGGAGCAGGATCGACTCCTTCCCGCCCGTCGCCGAGGCCAGCGAGGAGCTGATCGACCGGGTCGTGCGGCGCTGGCCCGACGCGCTCGGCGGTTCGTGGTGAGTGCGGTGCCGATCCGCCCCGCCTACCCCACCATCGGGGACACCGCCAGGCGGCACGAGCTCACCCGCATGCTGAATCGGGGCATCGCGGGCGCCAGCATCGCCGACGAAATAGCCGTCGCGGTCGCCGCGGAGATCATCGAGGGCCGGCTCTCGCCCGGCGACGACCTCAACTCGGTCGAGCTGGCACGGACGTTCAACAGCAGCAGGACGCCCGTGCGGGAGGCGCTGCTGGTCCTGGAGCGCGAGGGGTTCGTGCAGATCACCGCGCGCCGCAGGCCCCGGGTCGCGCGGCTGCTGCTCAGCGAGGTGCGGGAGCTGTACAACCTGCGCGCCGAACTGTACGCGGTGGTCAGCCACTCGGTGTGCCGGGTCGCCACGCCCGAGGACCTGGAGCTGCTGCGCGGCCACCAGCGTGCCCTCGAAGCGGCCGCAGCCGAGGACGACGTGGACCGGTACTTCTGGGTCAACGTCCAGTACCGCAACACCGAGGCGGCGATCGCGCGGGACGCCACCCTGCGCCGCGTCCTCGACACGCTCGGGCTGCGCGCCCTCCAGCTCCGCCACCTCAGCCTGTCGCAGCCCGGCAGGCTCGGGCCGTCCGTCGAGGACCACGCACGGCTGCTGCGCGCCTACGAGGACCGGGACGAGGACCTGGCGTCCGCGCTCACCCAGTCCCTGGTCAGAGGCGGCTTCGCGGCCATAGAGCGCTCCGGCTGGACGGGGGAGGAGCCATGAGCGGCACCGCCCCGGCCGCGCACGCCGAACACACCGAACACACCGAACACACCGACACGAGGCACCCGCACCCGCACGAGACCCAGGCAAGGAAGACCATGTCCGTACCCCTGCGTTTCCGGCTCAACGAGGAGGACGTGGAAGTCCATGTCCAGGACCCCGGCGCGCCCCTGCTCGACGTGCTCCGCCACGACCTCGGCCTGACCGGCACCAAGTCCGGCTGCGAGATCGGCTACTGCGGCGCCTGCACGGTCATCGTGGACGGCGAGGCCGTGCCGTCCTGCCTCCAGATGGCCGGCCTGGTCGAGGGCCGCGACGTGCGCACGGTCGAGGGGCTCGGCGGCCCGGACGGGCTCGACCCCGTCCAGCGGGCGTTCGTCGACAAGGCGGGCTTCCAGTGCGGGTTCTGCACCCCCGGTCACATCATGGCGCTGCGCGCCCTCCTCGACGGGGACCCCGAGCCGGGCGAGGAGCGGCTGCGCGAGACCGTCGACGGCAACTACTGCCGCTGCACGGGCTATGTGAAGATCCTCGCCGCCGCGCGCGAGGCCGTCGCCCTGGAGGCCGCGGGGCCCGGCGCCCCCGGCCGCGCCGCGGGTGAGGGGGAGCGCTGATGTCCACGACCGACCTGCCCACTGCGAGCCCCACCGCCCCGCTCGACCTGGGCAGGGCCGTACTGCCTCCGCTCATCGGCAGCCCCGTCGAGCGCATCGACGCCCTGGAGAAGGTCTCGGGCCGCGCCTCGTACGCGGCCGACTCCCGCCTGCCGCGCATGCTGTACGGCGCGGTCCTGCGCTCCCCGCACGCCCACGCCAGGGTGCTGCGCGTCGACACCTCGCGCGCCGAGCGGCTGCCCGGGGTGCACGCCGTGATCACCGGCGCCGACACCGCCAAGGTCAAGTGGGGCGCCTTCAGGCCCGACCTGTACCCGCTCGCCCTCGACCGCGTGCGGTACGTGGGCGACGAGGTCGCCGCGGTCGCCGCCCGCGACCTGGAGACCGCACGCCGCGCCTGCGAGCTGATCTCCGTGGAGTACGCGCCGCTGCCCGCGGTGCTCTCGCTCGACGAGGCGCTCGCCGAGGGCGCGCCGCTCGTGCACGACGACGCCGAGGGCAATGTGGCGCACGAGTTCGCCTTCGACCGGGGCGGCGCCGACGACTGGTTCGAGCGCAGCGACGTCGTCGTGGAGGGCGTGTGGGAGACCGCGCGGCAGTGGCACGCCGCGATCGAGACCATCGGCTGCACCGCCGAGTGGTCGGGCGACCGGGTCTCGATGTGGGTCAACACCCAGACGCCGTTCCTCGCGCGGCAGCGCTACGCCACCGCGCTCGGCCTGCCGCTGCGGGCCGTGCGGGTGGTGCAGACGGAGATCGGCGGCGGCTTCGGCGGCAAGTCGGGCGACGACAACACGTCGGTGATCTGCGCGATCCTGGCCCGCAGGACCGGCAGGCCGGTGCAGCTGGTGAACACCCGCGAGGACGAGTTCCTCGCGAGTCGACCCCGTATCCCCATGCGGTACCGGGTGAAGCTCGGCTTCACCGCTTCCGGCCTGGTCACGGCGAAGGACATCGAGGTCACCGCGGACAACGGCGCCTACACGGGCAAGGCGCAGGCGGTGCTCGGCGCCGCCACGGTCCGGCATGACGCACTGTTCAACTACCGCGCGGTGAAGGCGCATTCACGCCTCGTCTACACCAATCTGGTGCCCACGGGCGCGTTCCGCGGCTTCGGCAACCCGTCAGCCGACTGGGCGGTCGGGCAGGCGTGGGACCTGGCGGCCGAGCGGCTGGGCATCGAGGTGCCCGACCTCTTCCTGCTCAACGCCGTGGAGCCGGGCAGCGTCTCGCCGCACAACCACAAGATCACCAGCTGCGAGCTGAAGCAGTGCATCCGCAAGGCGGCCGAGGCCATCGACTGGTACGGCAAGCGCGCCCACCCCACCCCCCACCGCGGCCTCGCGATGGGCGTCAGCGTCCATGTCTCCGGGCGGCGCAGCTTCGGCGACTACGACGGCAGCTCGGCGATCGTCCGCCTCACCGAGGACGGCCGCGCCGCGGTCATCGTCGGCGAGGGCGACATCGGCACGGGCGCGCGGACCACGCTCGCCCAGATCACCGCAGCCGAACTCGGCCTGCCCGTCGCCGACGTGTCCGTCTCCAGGCCCGACACGGACCTGACGACGCACGCGCTGGGCGCGCTCGCGAGCCGGGTCACGTACGTCGCGGGCAACGCCGTCAAGCGCGCGGCGGAGCAGGCGTGCGAGCGACTGCTCGAAGCGGCGTCCCGGCAGCTCGGCAGGCCCGCGTCCCAGCTGTGGGTGGAGGACGGCGTCGTGCACGGCCCCGCGGGGCCGGACGGCGAGGGTCCGGTGTCCTCGCCCGTCGGCACGGTCGTGCGGGCCGAGCTGTACCGCCCGGACGGCGAACCCATCGTCGGTGTCGGCTCGTTCGACAACCCCTCGGAGTTCCCCGACCAGTCCAGGTACGGCAACGAGTCCGGCGCGTACAACTTCGCGGCCGAGGCCGCCGAGGTGGAGGTCGACCCGGCGACGGGCGCCCTCACGGTCACCGAGTTCGCCGCGGTCGTGGACTGCGGCACCGTCCTCAACCCGCCGCTCGCCGAGGGGCAGGTCGAGGGCGGCATCGCGCAGGGCCTCGGCATGGCGGTCACCGAGCGGTTCGCCTGGCAGGACGGCGCGCCGGGCCGGCCCAACTTCGGCGACTACAAGCTCCCCACCGCCGGCATCATGCCGCGCACACTGCACATCGGGTTCGCCGACTCCTACGAGCCGACAGGCCCGTTCGGCGCGAAGGGCGTCGGCGAGATCTCCCTCGACCCCGTGCCCTCCATCATCGCGAGCGCGGTCGCCGACGCCGTGGGCGTACGGGTCCACGAGCTGCCGATCACGGCGGAGAAGATCTTCTGGGGCATGGCGCCCGAGGGCGCGCCGCCCGGCACCGCCGACCCGGTGGCCCAGGACGCCAGGTCGGCGCCGCCCGGCGGCCAGGACCCGGCGCCCGGAGGCCCGGCCCCGCACACGGGCGCGGCCCCGCACACGGGCGCGGCCCCGCACACGGGCGCGGACGCCGCGCGCCCCGGCACGGAGGAGGACCGATGACGACCGTCGCACCAGGACCCGTCGCGGGCGGCGCGGCCCCCGCGCCCCGGCCGCCCGTGGCCGTCGCCGTGCCCCGCACGCTGGACGAGGCGCTCGCGCTGCTCGCCGAGGACGGCGCCGCCGTGCTCGGCGGCGGCGTGGGGCACACCCTCGCGCGGCACCACCGCATCCCGGCCGAAGGCCGCACCCTCGTGTCGGTCGCGGGGCTGCCGGGGCTCGCCGGTGTCCGCACAGGGGACGACGGGAGCCTCACCGTCGGCGCCGCCACCCGGCTCGCCGCGTGCGCCGCCGACCCCGTGCTGGCCCGCGTGTGGCCCGTCGTCGCCGAGGCGTGCGGCGTCGTCGCCACCGCCAGGATCCGCAGGCTCGTCACGCTCGGCGGGAACATCGCCGCGCGCGACGACGCCCACGACCCGCCGGTCGCGCTGACCGCGGCGGGCGCCACCCTCACCGTCCGCGGTGCCCGCACGGGCACCCGGACCCTGACCCCGGCCGACCTGGCGGGCGGCGGAGCAGGGCTGCGGCACGGCGAGCTGATCGAGAGCGTCGTGCTGCCGCCGCGGCCCGAGGGCGCTGCCACCGGCTCCGCGTACGAGAAGTTCCTGGTCCGCGGGGTGTGGGAGTACGCCTGCGTCCATGTCGCCGCCGTTGTCGGCCTCGACGGCCGCACCACCGGAGGCGCCGGGCGGCTCTCGCTCGCCGTCGGGTCGGTCGAGGGCGGCCCGGTGGCCGTCGCGCTCGACGACCTGCTCGGCGCCCCCGTCGACGAGGCCCTGATCGCCGAGGCCGCGCGGCGCGCCGCCGCGACCACCCGGCCCTACGACGACGTGAAGGGCTCAGCGGCGTACAAGACGCGCATGATCGCCGAGTTCGCACGGCGCGCGCTGACCCGGGCCGCAGGCAGGGCCCGCGCCACCGCGCAGCACCGAGGAGGAGACCGATGACCGCCGTGGACACCGCAGTCGAGGGCGAGGCGCGCACACGCGACGGCGTCGTCCTGTCGTACACGCACACCCCCGCGCCCGCCGGCGCCCCCCGCGTCGCCCTGGTGCACAGCCTGGCGCTCGACCGGTCCCTGTGGTCCCGGGTGACGCCGCTGCTCGCCGGGCGCGCCGAGCTCCTCGTCTACGACTGCCGGGGCCACGGCAGGTCGGGGCGGCCCGAAGGCCCCTACACCACCGCCCAGTTCGCGGACGACCTGGCGGACCTGCTGGACCACGTCGGCTGGCGCGACACCTTCGTCGCCGGCTGCTCGATGGGCGGCTGCGTCGCGCAGGACTTCGCCGCGCGCCACCACGGCCGCACGCGGGGCGCGCTGTTCGTCGACACCACGGCCTGGTACGGGCCCACGGCGCCCGACGACTGGGCGGGCCGGGCGGCGAAGGCGCGGGAGGAGGGGCTCGCCTCGCTGATCCCGTTCCAGCTGACCCGCTGGTTCGGGGACGCGTTCCGGGCGGCCGAGCCCGCCCTGATGGACCATCTGAAGGACGTGTTCACCGCCAACACCCCCGCCGCCTACGAGGCGACCTGCACCATGCTCGGCGCCGCCGACCTGCGCGGCACGGCCCCGCGCATCCCGCACCCCGCCGCGGTCCTCGTCGGCGAGGACGACAGTGCGACACCGCCCGCCATGGCCGCGGAGCTCGCCGCGCTCATCGGCGACGGGCCCGCCGTGGTGGTGCCGGGCACCCGCCATCTGACGCCGCTCGAGAACCCGGGCGTCGTCGCAGACGCGCTGATCCGCATCGTCGAGGCCGCCGGGCCCGGCGCAGGGTCGCCCACCGGCGCAGGGGAGGCATCATGACCGTCCTCGACGTCCACGCGCACCACGTCGGCGAGCACGCCGTCGAGCGCATCCGCGAGGAGGGCGCCGACCACGGTGTCCTGCTGGTCGCGCAGGAGGCGGGCGGTCGCCGCGTGACCCGGGTCGAGGTCGGCGGGCGGCTGAGCGGCCTGCCGCTGATCCCGCAGCTCAACGACGTGGCGGCGCGCCTGGAGTGGATGGCGGCGGCCGGGGTCGACGTGCAGCTCGTCGCGCCCTGGATGGACCTCGCGGGCTATGAGCTCCCGCCGGACGACGGCCTGTGGCTGGCCCGCGTGCAGAACGACTCGGCGGCCGCGCTGCGCGCCGCGCACCCCGACAGGTTCCGGGCCGCGGCCGCCGTGCCGCTCCAGGCCCCCGACCTCGCGGTCACCGAACTACGCCGTGCGGTAAAGGAGTTGGGGCACGAGGCGGTGCAGATCGGGGCCCGGGTCGGCGAGCTCGGCCTGGACGACCCCTCGCTCGCGCCGTTCTGGGGCGCGGCGGAGGACCTCGGCGTGCCGGTGATCGTGCACCCGGCCGAGCTGGACGTGCCCGAGCGGATGCGGCGGCTTTTCCTGCACATCCTGGTGGGCAACCCTGCGGAGACCACGTTCGCCGCCGCGGCCCTGATGCTCGGCGGGGTGCTGGAGGACCATCCGGCGCTGCGGGTGCTGCTGGTGCACGGCGGCGGCTTCGTCCCGTACCAGATCGGCCGCCTGGACCGCGGGTTCACCGCCGCGCCGCCCGCCGCCCGCGCCAAGGGCGCGCTCAGCCCACGGCAGCTGGCCGGGCGGCTCTACTTCGACACCGTCCTGCACGACGACGACGCCCTGCGCCATCTGCTGGACTTCGCGGGGCCCGGCCGGGTGGTGCTCGGCAGCGACTACCCGTTCCCGATGCGCGTCGACCAGCCGGTGGCGGCCCTCGAAGCGGCCAAGCAGGACGGCGCGGCGCGCGAGCGCGCCCTGACCGGATCCGACCTGTTCGAGCGGCTCGCGGCCGGGCGGGGCCGGTGAGCGCAGTACCGGCGCCCGCGCCGGGCCACGGCGGCGCGCCGGGGCCCGCGCGGTCAGTCCGAGAAGCCGTTCCAGCCGGAGCTCTCCAGCGCGGCGAGGCTGCGCCGCACGATGGAGCGGGTGAGGGCGGCGGCGAGGTCCGCCTCCCGGTCCGTGTACGCCCTCATCAGCCGCCGGTGGTCGGCGACGGAGGTCTCGACCCGGCCGGGCAGCGAAAGGCTGAGGTGGCGCAGTTGGAGCGTCCTGATGCCGACCGAGTCGAGGACGCCGCGCACGGTCTCGTTGGCCGCGAGCCGCGCCTCCGTGTTGCGGAAGCCGACGATCGCCCAGAAGAACCGCTCGGGATCGCCGGCCGCGGCGGCCGCCTCCAGCTCCGCCTGCGCCGCGCCCAGCTCGTCCAGACCGCCGGCCGTGCCCCCGCCTGCTCCCGGGCCGCCTGTGGCGCGGTCGCCCGCCGTGTCGGGGCAGTGCTGCACGATGCGCCTGCTCACCAGCGCGTACAGCTCGGCGCGGAGCTCGTAGATCTCCCTGACCTCGACGATCCCCAGCCTGCGCACCCGGGGCCGCCTGCGGGCCTTGACCTCCACCAGGCCCTCGCGCTCCAGGATCGCCAGGGCCTCCCTGACCGGGGTGCGGCTGCTGCCGAAGCGGCGGGCCAGGTCGACGGAGTTCAGGTCTTCGCCCGGCCGCAGCCTGCCCTCGATGATGGAGGCGCCGAGCGAGACCACGATCTGCGAGCCGACGCTGTCCAGGTCCTCCGACCGGCCGAGCACCCGCAGGATCTCCCGCTCGCCCGCCGTCAGGCCCGCCCCGTGGAGCACGGCGCGCGCCTGCGCCGCCCCGTCCGCACCCGCGCCGTCCCCACTGGCCACACCGCCGACACCGCTCACACCGCCGACATCGCTCACATCGCTCACACCGTTCAGACCACTGACACCGTTCATGCCGCTCACCCCGACACCGCCACTCGCCGTACGCTCCCGTCCGCGTGCACCGTCCGGCCCTGGCACGTCCCACGGCACCCGCACACCCCGCACCCCTCGTACACCACAGAACCACACCCGGGTCCCGGGCGGCCTCCCGGAGCCGTCCCGGCGTCTGCCCGAGGAGGCACCGATGCGTGAGATCCTGCCGCAGCTGCGTGAACTGGTCGCGTCCGGCACGCCGTTCGCGCTCGCCACCGTCGTCGGCGTGCGCGGCAGCGCGCCCCGCGACCCCGGCGCGGCCATGGCCGTGACCGAGGGGGGCCGGGTGATCGGCAGCATCTCGGGCGGCTGCGTCGAGGGCGCCGTGTACGAGGCGGGGCTCGGCGCCCTGGCGAGCGGCGAGGCCGTGACGGAGACCTACGGCGTCTCCGACGACGACGCCTTCGCCGTCGGCCTGACCTGCGGCGGCGTGCTGTCCGTACTGATCGTGCCGTACGGGGACGGCGCAGCGCGGGCCGCGCTCGGCGAGGTGCTCGACGCGATCGCGGCGGGGGAGCACCTCGCGGTGGCGACGGTGACAGGCGGCGCAGCGCCGCTCGGCGCCCGCCGCTCGGTCACCGCGGCCCGCGCCTCGGGTACGCTCGGCGGCCACCCCTGGCTCGACACCGCCGTGGACGAGGACGCGCGCGGGCTGCTCGCGCAGGGCGCCACGGGGGTGCGGCACTACGGGGCGCGCGGCCAGCGGCGCCTTGAGGAGGTGACGGTGTTCGTGCAGTCCTTCAGGCCGCCGCCCAGGATGCTGGTGTTCGGCGCGATCGACTACGCCGCAGCCACCGCCCGCATGGGCGCCTTCCTCGGCTACCGGGTGACGGTGTGCGACGCGCGGCCCGCCTTCGCCACGCCCGAGCGCTTTCCCGCGGCCGACGAGGTCGTGCGGGCCTGGCCGCACGAGTACCTGGCCCGCACCGAGGTGGACGAGCGCACCGTGGTGTGCGTGCTGACGCACGACCCCCGGTTCGACGTGCCGCTGCTGCGGGCCGCGGTGCGCACGCCCGCCGCGTACATCGGCGTGATGGGCAGCCGCCGCACCCATGACGAGCGGACGGCGCGCCTGCGCGAGGAGGGCGTGGCCGCCGCGGACCTGGCGCGCCTCGCCTCGCCGATCGGCCTCGACCTCGGCGCCCGCACCCCGGAGGAGACCGCGGTCTCCATCGCCGCCGAGATCATCGCCCTGCGCTGGGGCGGCACGGGCGAGCGCCTCTCCCGCGCCTCGGGGGGCATTCACCACGCGCTGGCGGGCGCGCCGGGGCGGTAGCCGGCGGCGCGGCGCTCCCTCGGCGCCCGTACGGTCAGCCGGAGCCGGAGCCGGAGCCGGAGCCGGAGCCGGAGCCGGAGCCGGAGCCGGAGCCGGAGCCCGTGTGGGCTTCGGCGTCGCGGTGGCGTGACGCCTCGCCGAGCGCGGTGTTGAGGACGGCCACGGCGCCGGACACCACCGCCCACACCGGGTGCCCGACCCTCCACAGCGCGACCGCGCCGCCGCCCAGGACCACGGCCTTCACCAGCAGGACCGCGGCGAGCGGCACCGCGAAGCGGGCACGCGGCGCGGCGAACAGCCCCCACACCACCATCGCCGCGAGCGGCAGCACCACGGCGAGCAGCGCGCCGCCCGCGCGCAGCCCCCACCAGCACAGCGCGGCGAACGCCGCAAGCTCCACCAGGAAGGCCGCCGACTCGTTGACGACGAACCACGCGGGCCGCCCGCTCCAGTCCACGCCCCTGGCCCGCCCCGGCACACCGCCCGGCGCGCCCCCGCCCTCGGCCGTCCGCCGGTCGCTGCCCCCGCCCGTGTCGCTCATGGCCCGACCGTATCGGGCGCCAGGACCGCACTCACAGCCAGTTCGCGGTGTCCGAGCCCCACGGGGTGGCCAGGTGGTTCCAGTCGGCGGGCGCGCCCTCGTAGTGCAGCGGCGGCAGGGCGTGCCGCACGCCGCGCTCGGGCGGGGGCTCCTGGGTGACGTACTGGTCGGGCGCGTACGGCGGCCCCGGCAGCGGGTCGGGGGCGAGGCCGCGCAGCAGCCACTGCGCGGTGCCCGCGAGGGACAGCCGTACGCGGGAACCCGCGCCCGTCGCCTGCCGGTCGGTCAGCGACCGCAGCACGGCTGCGGCGAGCAGATAGCCGGTGCCGTGGTCGAGGGCCTGGGCGGGCAGCACGCCGGGCGTGCCGTCCTCGGCCGCCTCCACGGCGGCGATGCCCGTCGCCGCCTGCACCAGGCTGTCGAAGCCCCGGCGCCGCCGCCACGGCCCCACTCCGGACCAGCCCCACGCGGACAGCTGCGCCACGACGAGGCCTGGGTGGCGCTCGCGCAACTCGTCCGCCGCGAGGCCGAGCCGGTCGAGCGCGCCGGGCCGGTAGCCGGTGACGACCACATCGGCGCCGGCGAGCAGGTCGTCGAAGGTCGCGCGGTCCGCCGCCGCGCCGAGGTCGAGCAGCGTGGACCGCTTGCCGAGGCCGGTGTCCGCGTGCGCCTCCGGCATCTCCGGCAGGCGCGGCGAGTCCACGCGCAGCACGTCGGCGCCGAGCAGCGCGAGGGTGCGGGTGGCGACGGGCCCCGCGATCACCCGTGTCAGGTCGAGCACGCGTACGCCCTGCGCGGGCAGCGCGGCGGGCGGCAGCGGCCGCGCCCCGCCAGCCGCCTCGCCCGGCGCCGTCTCCACCAGCGGCAGGGTCCGCTCCACCGGCCCGGACGCGACGCGCACGGCGAGCCCGCCGCCCTCGTACACGGCCTCCTCGACGTCCGCCGCGCGGCTCGCCGCGAGGGCCGTCCCGACGCGCGCCACGAGCTTGGCGTCGTCGCCGATGTCCTCCATGCCGAGGGCGCGCAGCAGCCTGGCCCGGTGGTGCGGGTAGTTCGCGTGGGTGCGGATCCAGCCGTCGGCGACCGGCCAGAAGCGGGACAGCGGCGCGAAGGGCGCGGGCCGCCTGCCGTCGATCCGCAGGTGCCGCTCGCTGACGAACGCGGTCGCGACGGCGCCTTCTTTGACCGCGACCGCGGGCACCGCGTCCGCAGGGACGGCCTCCGCGCCGCCCGCGTGCGCCCGCCCGCCCGTACCGTCGCCGAGGCGCCGCACGGCCAGCAGCTCGGCCGCGGCGAGCGAGGCGGTGCCGACGGTGGCGCGCGCCAGTTCCCGTACGGGCAGCCGGGACGGCAGGACGTCGGCCGCGCCCTCGTAGGAGACGCGTTCGAGCAGCGCGGGCCGTCCGCCGAGCGCCGCCCACACGGCACCGGTCGCGGCGTCGCCGCCCCCGGCCGTCGGCCGGTACGCGGACGCGGCGGAGTCGTTCGCACGGTCGGGGTCAGGCGTCACGTTCATGCCGCCATTGTCGACGCCGATCCCCGCGCAGCCGTGCACGTCCCGGCTGTGTCCACCCCTCCCCGTGGCCCCGCAGGCCCGGACGGGCGCCTGGCGCGCGCCGCGGCGGCCCGCGCGTAACCCGGTTGTGGCCGGGGCCGCGGATCGTTACGGTCGGCGGACCGTGACCCAGAAACCACCGCAGGACGGCCCTGAGCGCGGGCTTGCGCCCCCGGGCCCGTCCGCTGCCCCGAGTGCCCCGGAGCCGCCGGCGGCCCCGGGCGGGCCCGTGCAGCCGCCGTCCGCCCCGGGCGGGCCCGTGCTCCCCACCGCGTTCCTGATCACTCCGCTGAGCGATCCGTGGCCCGCGCCCGGCACCCGCCGCCTCGCCTGGGTCGCCGCGGACACGGGTGCCGACGGCCGCCCGGTCGGTACGTGCTACCTGCTGCTGCACGAGCGTCCTGGCCGCGACCACCTCGCCGAGGCCGAGCTGCGGGTGCACCCCGCCGAGCGGGGCAGGGGCGCAGGCACCCTGCTGCTCGCCGCCGCCGTCGCGGCCGCGCGCGAGGAGGGGCGGCGCACGGTGACGGCGCGTGCCGACGAGGGCTCGCCCGGCGCGGGGTTCCTCGCGGGGCGGGGCTTCCGTACGTCCCTCACACTGGTCCACACGCGGCTCGCGCTCACCGACGCCGACCCCGCCGCCCTCGCCGCCGCGGTCGAACGGCCGCACCCCGGCTACCGGTTGGAGTCCTGGGCGGGCACAGTCCCGGACCGCTTCGCGGAGAGCTTCGCCCAGGCGCGCCGCGCCATGGACGACATGCCGACGGGCGACGGCACGGTCCCCGCGGTGTGGGACGCCGGGCGCGTGCGCGCGGCGGCGCGTGCCGTCGCCGACCGGGGCGACCTGCTGCACACCGTCGTCGCCTTCGACACCGCCGACGGCTCGGTCGCCGCCTTCACCGAACTCGTCGTGCCCGGCTGCGGCACGGGCGACGCCCAGCACTACGGCACAGGCGTCCTGCCGGAGCACCGGGGACGCGGCCTCGCCCGCTGGATCAAGTCGGCGTCCGTCCTGCACGCCCGCACCCGGCACCCCGCGCTCGGCGGCCTGCTGACCGACACCGCGGAGACCAACGCGCCGATGCGCCGCGTCAACGAGGCCCTGGGATACGGCCCCACGCGCCGAGAGGCCCTCTGCCGCCTCGACCTCCCCTGAACCGGGAGCCGGTCGCGGCCGCCTTCACGGGAGGCGGCCGGGTCCCGTACGCTCAACGGCCCATGACCGCTTCGCAGTCGTACCCGAGGGCCGGCGGCCACCGCGGCATGCCGCGCCCGTACGGCCGGTCGTGCCCCGCTCCGCGACGGGGCGCGCGGCTGCGGCGGGACCCGCACGCGCGGCGCGCGCGACCAGAAGGACGGACGATGCCTCACCTCCCCCCACGGCCGAAAGGGCAGATCGACACCAGCCGTCCCCACTCGGCGCGCGTGTACGACTACTTGCTCGGAGGAAAGGACAACTACGCCGTAGACCGCGAGCTCGCCGAGGAACTCCCCGGCCTCTTCAGGTCGGCGGCCGTGCAGAACCGGGCGTTCATGCGCCGCGCCGTCAACTGGCTCGCGCTGCGCGGCATCGACCAGTTCCTCGACATCGGCACGGGCATCCCCACGGCCCCGAACCTCCACCAGATCGCCCAGCGCGTCAACCCGGCGGCGCGCGTCGTGTACACCGACAACGACCCCATCGTGCTGGCGCACGCCGCCGCGCTGCTCGTCAGCAGCCCCGAGGGCAGGACCGACTACGTCGACGCGGACCTGCGCTCTCCCGAGGCGATCCTGGACGCGGCG
Source organism: Streptomyces sp. NPDC047002 (assembly GCF_040704505.1). Lineage (NCBI taxonomy): Bacteria > Bacillati > Actinomycetota > Actinomycetes > Kitasatosporales > Streptomycetaceae > Streptomyces > Streptomyces sp. NPDC047002. The sequence goes on along the minus strand of NZ_JBEYWC010000019.1, from coordinate 45,939 downwards.
GGCCGCACCCTCGACTTCGACCGGCCGATCGCGCTCTCCCTCATCGCCGTACTCCACTTCGTCACCGACGCCCACGACCCGCGCGCGATCGTGCGCACGCTGGTGGACCGGCTGCCCGTCGGCAGTTTCCTCGTCCTCAGCCACGGCGACGTCACGCAGTTCCCCGAGGACGCCGAGGCGGCGGGCGCGTACGAGCGCAGGATCGAGGCGCAGTTCCGCCGGCGCGCCGAGATAGCGCCCTTCTTCGCCGAGGACCGCCTCACGCTGGTGCCGCCTGGCCTGGTGACGGCCCCCGAGTGGTACCAGGCCGACCAGCTCAGGCCGAGCCGGGAACGCAGCGCGATCTGGGCCGGAGTCGCCGAGGTCGGCGCGGGCTAGGCCGCCCCCCGGCCCGGCCCGGGGGCGGCGGGGCCCTGATCCTCCGGCCCGGCGCGTCAGTCCGCCGACTCGGCCCGGCGCGTCAGTCCGCCGCGAGGACCGAGGCGACCAACGGCCCCGCGGCGTCGGCCCCGTGGCCGCCCGCGTCGACGACGGCGGTGGCGGCGCAGTCGTCGCGGAAGGCCGTGAACCAGCTGTTGGAGACGGCCTGCCCGTCGACCTCGGCCGAGCCGGTCTTCGCGCCCTTGTCGCCGCCGAGGCCCGCCATCGCGTGCGCCGCGGTCCCGCTGAGGGCCGTCGTCCGCATCATGCCGGTGATGGCCTGGGCGACGGACGGCGCCAACGCGCGCCGTGCCGTGGCGAGTTCGCGGTGGTCGAAGGACTGCGGCACCAGCACGGGCTGGTGGAAGGCGCCCGCCTTGACGGTGGCGGTCACCGAGGCCATGTCCAGCGCGTTCATCTGGACCGTGCCCTGGCCTATGTACTGGGCCGCGGCCTCGCCGCCCGTCTCCGCGGGCACCTTGCCGTCGAACGACACCACGCCCGTCTTCCAGTCGTTGCCGCCGAGGCCGAAGACCTCGCGGGCCTCCTCGCTCAGGCCCGCGTCGTCCCTGGTGTCGTCTATCAGCTTGATGAAGGCGGTGTTGCAGGACTGCGCGAACGCGTCCCGCATCGTGGAGCCCGGCTTGAGGGAGAAGTGGTCCTCGTTGTGGAACGTGCGGCCGTAGTACGTGGCCGTGGGCGGGCACTCCATCGGCGAGTCCGGCGCGGCGAGCCCCTTTTCGAGCAGCAGCGCGGACGTCACGATCTTCATGGTCGAGCCGGGCGCCTGGGCGCCCTGGAGCGCGGCGTCGAAGCCGTCGCCGCGGTGGTCGGCGACGGCGAGCACCGCGCCCGTGCTCGGCCGGATCGCCACGACCGACGCGTTGGTGTACCGCTTCACCGCGGCCTCGGCCGCCGCCTGCACCCGGGCGTCGATCGTCGTCGGGACCCTCCCCGCGCGGCCCTTGGCCAGCGTCAGCAGGATCTTCGGCGTGGCGCCCTGCCCGGCGTCCGCGCTGTCGCCGCGCTCCTCGACGCGCAGCGTGATCTCGGGCTTGCCGCCCGCCTGCGCCCCGTACCGCTGACGCAGCGCGTCGACGACCGGGCCGAGCGAGGGGTAGCGGGCCGTGTCGAGCACCCCGCCTTCGCGGTCCAGGGCCTCGACGGGCGGCGCCGCCGCCCGGTCCGTGACGAGCGTCGTGGCGGCCGTCAGGTCGGGCGGGACCACCGCGGGCGACCAGTCGACCAGGGCGCGGCCCGTGGAGCGCTCGCGCACGACCGTGAGCTGCGAGTGGTACGTCCACGGCTTGGTGGCGCCGCCGTACGAGACGGTCGCGCGGACGGTGTAGGGCACGGTCGTGCCGGTCGGTGTGCCCGGGGTGATGACGGCCTTCGTGACGTGCGCGGAGTCGCGGAAGTCGGTGAAGTACGGGGCGGCCTCGGCCGCAGCGTCGGTGAGCCGCGCGAGGTCCCGCGGGTCCTCGCCCGAGGCCCAGGCGTCGAGGAACCGCCGTGCGGTGCCTCGTACTTCGGCGGCGCTCGGCGGCCCGGGACGCGCGGGGGCGGTGCTGCGCGGTGCCGCCTGGCCCACCAGGCCCTGGTCCGTCGTGCGGGGGTTGCCGCCGGTGAGGCCGTGGTACAGGTTGAGCCCGCCCCAGGCCGCCCCCACGGCGACGACGGCGAACGCGCCGCCGACCACGCCACTCTTCAGCCCCCTGCGCATGGCGCAGCCTCACTCCCCCCGGGTCCCCCCGGATCTTGAACGCGTTCAAAACCCTCTGTCACGGCACTCTACGGGGCCGGGGCGCGGCGCGGCCCCCGCCGTGATCCGACTGGGACCACGATCACACCGGGCCGCAGGCCCACGCGCGGGGGCGGCCCTCTCCCGTAGCATCGCGCACGCGTCGTGGCACGAACCGGGGACGGCGTACGCGCACCCTCGCGGAAGGCGGAGGCAGACATGAGCGGCGACAGCGGCTTCGAGACGATCCCCACCACCACACTCGCCGATCTGCTCGGCAGGAAGCAGGTGATGGACATCGGCATCCGCCCGCTGTGGGCGGGCGGCCCCCGGGTCGCGGGCCCCGCCTTCACCGTGCGGTGCCCGCCGGGCGACAACCTGATGCTGCACGCGGCCATCCACCGCGCGGAGCCGGGCTCCGTGATCGTGGTGGAGTCGGGCGACCTCGACTACGCGCTCGCCGGCGGCAACGTGTGCGCCGTCGCCCAGCGCAGGGGCGTCGCCGCCTTCGTCCTCGACGGTGTGATCCGCGACGTGGCGGAGGTCCGCGAGGCACGCTTCCCCGTCTACGCCCGCGGGGTCGTCCCGATCCCCGGCACCAAGCAGGCCGTCACGCCGCTCGGCGCCGAGATCCGCTGCGGCGGTGTGCGGGTGGGCGCGGGCGACATCGTGGTGGCCGACGAGGAGGGCATCGTGTCCGTCCCGGCCGCCCGCGCCGCCGAAGTCCTCCCCGAGGCCCGCCGCGTGCTGGCCGCGGAGGAGGCCGAGTCCCTCGACGACTGGGAGAAGGCGCACCGCACCCGCATCGACGCCCTCCTCGCCGAGCACACCCCGACCGCCTGACCCCCCGGCCCCCTCGGCTGCTCCCCTCCGCCTCCCTCACCCACCGCCCAACTCCCAGCTGTGGCCGCCCGGGTGACCGAGGAACTCGGCGCACGCCTCCGAGCCGCCGTCCGTGCGCGTCATGACCGCAGGACAGTCCGGGAGGACCGTCACGGTCCTCGGTCTGCCGCCGTCCCGCCACCGGGTCCATACGGCTCCGGTGCGCACGCCGTCGAGCTCGCGCACGAGGGCGTGGTGTTCGTCGGCGCCATGGGCCTCCCGGGTGCACCAGAGGTCGCGCTCCAGGCGTGCGTCCTCCGGTTCGCCGTACGGCTCGGGCGCCAGGCGCAGCGCCGCGAGCGCGAGGCGCTCAGGTAGCCGTGCTGTGGCGCCGCAGAGGGGGAGCCCAGTCTCCGATGTCGTGGAACGCATGGCGGAACCTCCCGTAACGAAATCCTCCCTAGGGATGTTGAGCCTACATCCCTAGGGAGGATTTGGGGGGTGGTTCGCGCAGGTCCGTGATCCGGCCTTGTCGTGCCCAAGAGGTCCCGCGCTGACGGGCGTCGGTCCACACGGCCGCGCCGGCGGTTCAGCTGGGGAAGTCGTACACCAGGGTGTAGACACTCGCGTCCAGCACCATCCGCGTCACGTCGACCGGGCGCTCCCCGGCGGTGAGGGCCACGCGCCAGATTTCCACCACCGGTGTGCCCTCCGGTAGTTGTAGTCCCGCGGCCTCCTCGGGGCTCGGCATGCGGGCCCGCAGCTCCTCGGTGAATCGCGCGGGCTCCAGGCCCAGTTCGGCCAGGCGCGCATAGGTGCCGCCGGGGCCCGAGTCCGGGAGGGCGGCGGCGGAGCCGCGTACGAGATCGGCCGGCAGGTACGACGTCGCGTACTGGACCGGCTCGCCGTCGACCAGATAGCGCCGTCTCCTCACCACGACGGGCATCCCGCCCGCCAGGTCCAGCAGCGGCGCGACCTCATCGGGCACGGGCTCTTCACCCACTGCGAGATCTGCGACCGCCAGCTCACGGTCGCGTACCTCTGTACCCCAGATCGACCGGCCAGACCCCCAGGTGACGCGTGACAGACGTTGCCCGGCCACCCGCCGGATCGGCCGGAACTCGCGCACGTACGTGCCGCTTCCGCGCCTGCGCACCGCGAGTCCCTCGTTGACCAGCAGGGTGAGTGCTCTCCGCGCTGTCTCCTTGGCCACGCCGTGCTCCCGTACGAGCGCGGGCTCGCCCGGGAGGCGTTCCCCGGGTGCGAGTGATCCGTCCTGGATACGCTCGCGCAGTCCGTCGGCGATCTGCCGGGCGCTGACCGACATCGTTGGTCCTCACTTCCCTAGGGTGGAGTGCCACCACCCTGGCACGGCCGACCGGCGTGCGGCGGCTCGGGGGAGAGGTCATGCGGGCGTGGCCCCCGGGTGCAGCTCCCAGCTGTGGCCGCCCGGGTGGTTGCGGAACGCGGTGCAGGGGGTGGTGCCGCAGTGGTGGCTCTGGACGGCGGGGCAGTCGGGGAGCACGGCCACGGTCCGCGGCCTTTCGCTGCCGCGCCACCTGGCCCATACGGCGCCGGCGCGCAGGCCGTCGACGTCGCGCACGCGCGCGTGGTGGTCGCCCCGGGCGTGCGCCTCGCGGACGCAGCGGAGCCTGCGCTCCACCCGGCCGTCCTCCGGCTCGCCGTACGGCTCGGGCGCGAGGCGCAGGGCCGCGAGGACGAGGCGCTCGGGGAGGCGGGTGGTGGCGCCGCAGACGCGGCGCGCGTGCGGCGGTAAAGCGGAGTGCATGGCACATCCTCCTGGATGGCTCGGTGGGTTCCTTTCGCTGTGTTCCTGCTCTCCGGCCCGCTCACTGGTGCGCGCGCCGGAAGCCGCCGCGCACGAGCGGCGCCGCGTGGCGGGCCGCCGCGCCGAGGGCCGCGGCCTGGACCGCGGCGCCCACCGGGAGGCCGAGCCAGATGAACGGCGACGGCAGCGCGGCGAAGACGAGCGAGGTGGGCGCCGTCACGAGGAACGCCCAGACGCCCGAGAGGCTCGCGTCCTCGTGGGTGACGAAGAGGAGGTCGGCCGCGACCCATACCCAGACCGCCGCGACCAGCGCCAGGTAGGCGAGGGCGACCGGGTGCCGCAGCGAGCGGAGGAACGCGGCGGTGCGTGCGCGCGCGGTCGTGCCGGCGTCCGTGGGCTCCAGGGGCTGCATGGGTTTTTCTCCCGTCGTACCGGGTGTGCGGTCGCCTTCCACGGTCCACCGGGCCGGCCGCGCGCGCCTGAGTATCCGTACGCATGTCCGCATGGGTGATGGGGCCACGTCTGCCGCACGCCCGGTGGCGCGGGGCCCCGCGGTGAGCTGGCTATGCTGCCGGCCATGACCGACGGCGCGACCACGGAGCTTGCCGTTCTCGACCCCCTTGAGCCGGGCGCGGATCCGGCGCGTGCGGCCCTGTTCGCGGAGTCGGCCCACCGGATCCTGGCGGATCTGGTCGCGGGTGGCGCGGCGCTCGGCTGGGTCGAGCCGCCCTCGCACGACGAGATCGCGGGGCTCCTCGACCGCGTCGCCTCCGCGGCGCGCGCGGGGGACGCGGCCCTGCGCGCCGCCTACCTCGGCCCCCGGCTCGTCGGTCTCGGGTACTGGCTGCGCTACGCCCGCCCGACCCACAGGCCGCACGCCGATCTGGAGAAGATCGCCGTGGACGCGGCCGTCCAGGGCCGCGGGGCCGGGCGGGCGCTCGCGGCCGCCCTGATCGCCGGCGCGAGGGAAGCGGGGATCGAGGTCCTCACCCTGGACGCCCGCGGCGACAACGCGGGCGCCCTGCGCCTCTACCGGTCACTCGGCTTCACGGAGTACGGACGTCTGCCCGGCTTCGTGGCCGTCGGCGACCGCCGCTACGACAAGGTCTTCTGCATGCTGGACTTCCGCAGCGCCGACTGACCGGGGCCGCGCGCCGCCGATCTGCCGCAGCCCGGCTCCTGCCGAGGCCCGGCTCCTGTGGCCGCCCGGCTCCTGCCGCTCAGGACTGCGGCGGCGTCTCCGGCTCCGGGTCGGCCGGGGGCGTGGGCCGGACCGCGGGGCGTGCGGCTGCGCCGGGGACGGCGCGGCCCGCGCGGGTGCCGCGCGTGGTGGGCCGGGAGAGCCCGCCGCGCTCGGGGCCGCGGACGGCCGTGCGCGGGCCAGGCGCCGCCTGGCCGGCGGCGGTAGCGAGGTCGGCCATGGCCTGGAGGTGGCGGTCGGTGAGCCGGTAGACGCCCGAGGCGTCCGCCGACTCCCGGTAGGTCGCGAACTCCGTGTTCTGGATCGCCAGATTGCCGATCACGGAGGGGAAAGCGCTCGCCGCGACCCGCACGGTGGGGTGGTGCGCGTCCGCCAGGTCGACGAGGAGCAGCGTGCGCTCGGCACCCGCGAACGTCGCGGCGTCCGCGACCACGAGCACCGGGTAGCGCCTGCCCTCGGGCAGCAGCGCGAGCAGCCCTTCGGTGCCCAGGCCCGCGTGGGCGGGTTCTGCGAGCACGGCCACCCACCCTTCGCCCAGCTCGCCGAGGAGCGCGCGCCAGGCGTCCTCGTCGGTGAAGTCCGTCCGCAGGACGGGCGAATGGTCGGTCAGGGGAAGCCGTGCGGCGCTCATCAGTCCTCCATGGCTCGGTGGGGCCGCCAGCCTAGGAGCACCCACCGACAGCGGGGCCCGGCTGTGGGAAAGGGCCGGTCAGATCCAGGTGTCCAGCCACATCCGGTGCTGCCACGAGGTGTACGGGATCGGGGTGCCCGTGTACAGCGGCCAGAAGTAGACGAAGTTCCAGAAGACGAGCAGCACCAGCACCCCCGCGCCGACCACGCCCGCCGTGCGGCGGCGCTCGCCGGAGCCCGGCGGGCCGATGAGCGCGCCGATCAGCATCGTGACCGCGAGGCAGAGGAACGGCACGAAGACGACCGCGTAGAAGTAGAAGATCGTGCGGTCCTGGTAGAGGAACCACGGCGCCCAGCCCGCCGCGACGCCGCAGGCGATCGCGCCCGCGCGCCAGTCGCGGCGGAACAGCCAGCGCCAGAGCACGAAGAGGAGCGCGAAGCAGGCCGTCCACCACAGCAGCGGGGTGCCGATGGCGAGCACCTCGCTGCTGCACTTGCCGACGGTGTCGGCGGGGCAGCCGGACTGCCCGGCCGAGGGCGACTCGTAGTAGAAGGAGATGGGGCGGCCGAGGACGATCCAGCTCCACGGGTTCGACTGGTACGTGTGGCCGCTGTCGAGGTGGATGTTGAACTCGTAGACCTGGTACTCGTAGTGCCACAGGCTGCGCAGCCAGTCCGGCAGCCAGGTGTAGTGGCCGCCGAGGCCCTGCCCCTTGGTGCTCGCCCAGTTGCGGTAGTAGCCGTTGTCGGTGAACAGCCAGCCGCTCCACGACAGCAGGTACGTGGCGAACGCCACCGGCACGGTCGAGACGAACGCCGGCACGAGGTCCCGCCGCAGCACCGCCGACCAGGGCCGTGCCGCACCGGCCGTGCGGCGGGTGCCGACGTCCCAGACCACCGACATCAGCGCGAACGCCGCGAGGATGTACAGGCCGTTCCACTTGGTGGCGAACGCGAGGCCGAGTACCACGCCCGCCGCGAGCCGCCACGGCCGCAGGCCCGGGCGCAGGGTGGAGGCGACGCGCGCGTCGGGCCGCAGCACCCCGTCCCCGTCGACCGGCAGCGCGGCGGCCATCCGCCGTCTCGTCCAGTCCCGGTCGAGCAGCAGGCAGCCGAACCCGGCGAGCACGAAGAACATCAGCACGGTGTCGAGCAGCGCGGTGCGGCTCATCACGAAGTGCAGGCCGTCCGTGGCGAGCAGGGCGCCCGCGAGGCAGCCGAGGAAGGTGGAGCGGAACAGCCGCCGCCCGATCCGGCACAGGATGAGGACCGACAGGGTCCCGCAGACGGCCACCATGAAGCGCCAGCCGAACGGGTCGAAGCCGAAGAGCCACTCGCCGAAGCCGATGACCCACTTGCCGACCGGCGGGTGCACGACGTACCCGGGGTCGTGCGGGACCGGCACGGACGACGGGTCGAGCAGGATCTTCTTGTCGACGTCCTTGGGCCAGTTGCCCTCGTAGCCCTGGTGCCACAGCGCCCAGGCGTCCTTGGCGTAGTACGTCTCGTCGAATATGACGGCCTTCGGGCTGCCGAGGTGCCAGAAGCGCATCAGCCCTGCGACCAGCGTGACGAGCAGCGGCCCGCCCCAGCCGGACCACCGGCCGAGCAGCTCCGCCGTGCGCGGGGGCACCCGCAGCACCGCCCACAGGCGGTCGGACGGCGCGGTGTACGGGGGCACGAGGCGGTCGCGCAGGCTGACGGTGGGCCGGGGCACATGACCGAACCGGCGCAGCCGCCCGGGCCACGTGGACGGGGTGTCGTCGGCGTCGGACCCGTGCAGGGCTTCGGGCGCAGTACTGGTCACCGCGCCATCGTAGGGAACGTATCCGTGAGGCTGGGAGGATGGCGGCTGTGAATGCGAACGAGCCGCCCGACGGCCACCCCGCCGATACGACCTTCGCACCGCGGGCCGCGGCCCCGCCGGCGCCGGACGCGCCGGGACCCGGCGGCCCGGGCGCCGGGGTGCTCGTGCTCGCCGGGACGCCGATCGGCGACGTGGCGGACGCCCCGCCCCGGCTCTCCGCCGAGCTGGCGCGCGCCGACGTGGTCGCCGCCGAGGACACCAGGCGGCTGCGCAGGCTCACCCAGGCACTCGGCGTGCAGCCCGCGGGCCGGGTCGTCTCGTACTTCGAGGGCAACGAGTCGGCCCGTACGCCTGAGCTCGCCGACGCGCTCGCCGGGGGCGCGCGGGTGCTGCTGGTCACGGACGCGGGGATGCCGTCCGTCTCCGACCCCGGCTACCGGCTGGTCGCCGCCGCGGTGGAGCGGGGGATCAGGGTGACGGCCGTGCCGGGCCCGTCCGCCGTGCTCACGGCGCTCGCGTTGTCCGGGCTTCCGGTGGACCGGTTCTGCTTCGAGGGGTTCCTGCCCCGCAAGGCGGGCGAGCGGCTCGCCAGGCTGCGGGAGAACGCGGACGAGCGGCGCACCCTCGTCTACTTCGAGGCGCCGCACCGCCTCGACGACACGCTCGCCGCGATGGCCGAGGTGTTCGGCGGCGACCGGCCCGCGGCGGTCTGCCGCGAGCTGACGAAGACGTACGAGGAGGTCAGGCGCGGCCCGCTCGGAGAGCTCGCGCGGTGGGCCGCCGAGGGCGTGCGCGGCGAGATCACCGTCGTCGTGGCGGGCGCCCCGGCAGCGGGCCCCGCGGAGCTCGACGACGAGGAGCTGGTGGGCCGCGTGCGGGTCCGCGAGGAGGCGGGCGAGCGCCGCAAGGAGGCCATCGCGGCGGTCGCTGCCGAGGCGGGGCTGCCGAAGCGCCGGGTGTTCGACGCGGTGGTGGCGGCGAAGAACGCGGCACGCGGGGCGTGAGCGCGCCGGGCGCGGAGCGTGATCGCGCGGGCGCGGGTGAGCGGCCTCACGCCCGTGCTCGGCGCCGCGCCGCCGCCCCGCGAAGGTCGGTACGTAAAGAGTCTTTACATCAAGGTAAAACGCACGCCGGGGCGAACGGTGTACGGGCCTCGGAATTCCCAAGACCTCGCCATCAATTGCTTGGCCGCGGTGCCTTCCACAGCTTCGGGTAGTGAACTGGAGGAGTGGAAAGGAGACGGTATGAATGAGCGTGTGGGTACCGTCGCAGCCCATGAGGCGTACGCCTTTGCCTGCATGAGGTGCGGGCACGGCTGGGAGCAGTCGTTCGACATCGAGCACCACGTCGGCGACAAGGGGGAGCCGTTTGTTGTGTACAAGTCCGAGGGGAAAACCGTTCCCTCGCCGCTGACGAGCCCGAGCTGCCCGACGTGCGAGGGGCACGTCGTGCGGATCATGCGCGCGGGCCAGGTCTCCGACTACCGCGAGCTGACCCGCTCCTACGGCACGGCCGCCCTCGCCCGGCAGCCCGGCGAGGGCACGGGCGCGCAGCCGCTGCGCGACGCCGCGCGCGCCGCGCGCGCCGCGCGCGCCGCGCGCGAGGAGCGGGCACGCGGCACAGGCGCCGTACCCGCCTTCGATTCGGCGGCCGAGGCGCCCGAGCACATCACCCAGCCCTGGCATCCGCACCTGCCCGAGTTCCTGCGCCACCTGCTGCACCACGAGCCCGCCGGGCACTGAAGACGCCCGCGGCCTGCGGGTCCCCGCGGGCTCGTAGGATCGCGCCCATGAGTTCGAACGAGACGCCGCCGCCGCTGCCCGCACCGCTGCGGGTCGCGGTGGCGGACGCGCACACGCACCTCGACATGCAGCGCGACGACGTCGAGGAGAGCCTCGCCAGGGCCGCGTCCGTCGGCGTGACCACCGTTATGCAGGTGGGCTGCGACCTGGCGGGCTCGCGGTGGGCGGCGCGGACGGCGGCCGCGCACGCCGCCGTGCACGCCGCCGTCGCCCTGCACCCCAACGAGGCGCCGAAGCTCGAAGCCGCCGGCACCCTGGACGCTGCGCTCGCCGAGATCGCCGGGCTCGCCGCGCTCCCCGAGGTCAGGGCCGTGGGCGAGACAGGGCTCGACCACTTCAGGACCGGGCCCGAGGGGCGCGGCGCGCAGGAGCGCTCGTTCCGCGCCCACATCGACATCGCCAAGCGGCACGGCAAGGCGCTGATGATTCACGACCGGGACGCGCACGCGGACGTGCTGCGCATTCTGGAGGAGGAAGGGGCGCCGGAGCGCACGGTGTTCCACTGTTATTCCGGTGACGCGGAAATGGCGAGAGTGTGCGCAGAGCGCGGCTACTTCATGTCCTTCGCTGGAAATGTCACCTTCAAGAACGCCCAACCGCTGCGGGACGCGCTCGCCGTCGCACCGCAGGAACTCGTCCTCGTCGAGACAGACGCGCCTTTTCTCACTCCGGCGCCCTTCCGCGGCCGGCCGAACGCGCCGTATCTCATTCCCGTGACGCTGCGCGCCATGGCCGCCGTGCGCGGCGCCGACGAGGACGGCTTCGCCGCCGCCCTCGCGGCGAACACGGCACGCGCCTTCGGATACGCGCCGTAGGCTTGAGCGGTGAGCACCCCTGAGCACGCCCCGTATCCCGCAGCCGGTCCCGACTCCCTGCTCGGACCCGGGGACGTGCGGGAGCTCGCGGCGCGCCTGGGTGTGCGCCCCACCAAGCAGCGCGGGCAGAACTTCGTCATCGACGCCAACACCGTGCGCCGGATCGTCCGCACGGCCGGGGTGCGGGCGGACGACACGGTGGTGGAGATCGGCCCCGGGCTCGGCTCGCTGACGCTGGGGCTGCTGGAGAGCGCGGAGCGGGTCGTCGCCGTCGAGATCGACGACGTGCTCGCGGCCGCCCTGCCGGACACCGTCGCCGGCCGGCTGCCGGAGCGCGCCGACCGGTTCGCGCTGGTCCACTCCGACGCGCTCGACGTGACGGCGCTGCCGGGCCCGCCGCCCACCGCGCTCGTCGCGAACCTCCCGTACAACGTGGCCGTGCCCGTGCTCCTGCACATGCTGGAGCACTTCCCCAGCATCGAGCGGACCCTCGTCATGGTGCAGTCGGAGGTCGCCGACCGGCTCGCCGCCGCCCCCGGCTCGAAGGTGTACGGCGTCCCCTCGGTCAAGGCGTCCTGGTACGCGGAGGTGAAGCGGGCGGGCGCCATCGGGCGCACCGTCTTCTGGCCTGCGCCCAACGTCGACTCCGGGCTCGTCTCCCTGGTCCGCAGGGCGGCGCCGCCCGAGACCACCGCCACCAGGCGCGAGGTCTTCGCGGCCGTCGACGCGGCGTTCGCGCAGCGCCGCAAGACGCTGCGCGCCGCGCTCGCCGGCTGGGCGGGCTCGGCCGCCGCCGCGGAGCGCGCGCTCGTCGCCGCGGGCGTCTCGCCGCAGGCGCGGGGCGAGTCGCTGACTGTGGCAGAGTTCGCCCGGATCGCCGAGTGCAGGACCGGCGCGGGAAGCGGGGAGGCGGACGGGTGAGCGGGTCCGTGGACGGTGCGGCGAGCACGGGGCGTACGGCGAGCACGCAGGGCACAGACAGCGCGCGGGGCGCACGGCAGGACGCGGTGCGGGTGCGGGTGCCCGCGAAGGTGAACGCGCAGCTCGCCGTGGGCGGCGCGCGCCCCGACGGCTACCACGACCTGGCCAACGTGTTCCTCGCCGTCGGCCTCTACGACGAGGTGACGGTCGCCCGCGGCACCCCGGGCGAAGGACCCGTCCTCACCTGTACGGGCCCCGACGCCGCGCAGGTGCCGCTCGACGCGACCAACCTCGCCGCGCGCGCCGCCCTCGCCCTCGCCGACCGCCACGGCATCGCGCCCGACGTGCGCATCCACATCGCCAAGGACATCCCCGTCGCCGGCGGCATGGCGGGCGGCAGCGCCGACGGCGCCGCCGCGCTCCTCGCCTGCGACACCCTCTGGGGCCTCGGCACGCCGCAGGACGAACTCCTCGCGCTGTGCGCGGGACTCGGCAGCGACGTGCCGTTCAGCCTGCTCGGCGGCGCCGCCCTCGGCACCGGGCGCGGCGAGCAGCTCACCCCGCTGCCGGTCGGCGGCACCTTCCACTGGGTCTTCGCCGTCGCCGACGAGGGGCTCTCCACACCCCGCGTCTTCCAGGAGTTCGACCGGCTCACGGCGGGTGCCGACGTGCCGCCGCCCGCCGCAGACCCCGCGCTGCTCACCGCCCTGCGCGCAGGCGACGCCCCCGCGCTCGCCAAGGCGCTCGCCAACGACCTCCAGCGCGCGGCGCTCTCCCTGCGCCCCGCCCTGCGCACCACGCTCGCCGCGGGCACCGAAGCGGGCGCGCTCGCCGCGCTCGTCTCGGGCTCGGGCCCCACGACGGCGTTCCTCACGGCGGACACCGAGGCCGCCCACCGGGTCGCCGCGGGGCTGACGGCGTCGGGCACCTGCCGTACGACCCGGGTCGCCGCGAGCCCGGCGCGCGGCGCGAGGGTCGTGGCCGGCAGCGCGGACCCGGCCGCGGGCGCCGGGGCCTGACCCGCCTGCCCCCGGCGGGGCGTCTCAGCCCCGGCCGGGGACGCCCGCGGCGGGCAGCGCCTCGTCCGCCGTCTCGACCGTCTCGCCGGGGCGGTGCGCGCCGTGCAGGGCGAGCACCGTCAGGACGCAGGAGAACAGGGCCGCGGCCCCGCACACCGTGAAGCCGATCGCATAGCCGTGGCCGAGCGCGTCGACGGCGAGGTGTGCCGCCCGGCCAGGCGTGCTCCCCGGCTCCACCGAGTTCACCGCGAGCGGGCCGCCCTCCGCAGCGACCTCGCCCGCCGCCGCCTTCACCTGGCCGGGCAGCGGAGAGCCCGCGAGCGCGGCGCCGAACGCCGAGCCCGCCCGGCCGAGCGCGACCGCGCCGATCACCGCGGGGCCCAGCGTGAAGCCGACGTCGCGCAGCAGGCTGGTGGTCGCGCTCGCCATGCCCGCGAGGTGCACGGGCACCGTGTTGACGGCCGTCGCCGTGATCGACGACACCGCGAGCGAGAAGCCCACACCGACCAGCCCGAGCGGCACGATCAGCGAGGTCAGCGCGGTGTCGCCGATGGGCAGCGTCGCCGCGAGGAAGTCGCCGGCCGCCATCAGCGCCAGGCCGCCCGAGAGCACCCAGCGCGGCGCGACCCGGGCGAGCAGCCGGGCGGTGACCGGGGTGAGGAACAGCGTGAGGCCGTTCAGCAGCAGGAACGCCACCGCGGTGCGCAGCGGGCTCTGGTGCTGCACGGGTCCGAGCCTGATGCTCGTCGCGTAGCAGGTGCCGAGGAAGCTGAACATGCCGACGACGGCCACCACGGACGCCACGGCGAAGCCCCGGTTGGCGAACAGGTCGAGCCGCAGCAGCGGCGAGGCCGCCCGCCGCTCCACCGCGACGAACGCCGCGAGGCAGACCGCGGCGACCGCGAAGGCCGCGACCACGCCCGCCGAGCCCCAGCCGTCCGTGGGCGCCTGGATCACCCCGTACAGCAGGGCGAACAGGCCGAGGCCGATGGCGGCCTGCCCGGCCACGTCCAGCGAACGGCCCTCGGGCGCACTGGAGTTGTCCGCGAGCCACAGGCTCGCCAGCGCGCTGAACACGGCGAGGACCGCCACCACGGCGAAGGCCCAGCGCCACGACCCGTACGTGCCGGTGATCCCGCCGAGCAGCGGCGCGAGGAAGCCGCCCGTCGACAGCAGCGCCGCCCACAGCGCGATCACCTTCGCGCGCTGGTCGTGCGTGCGGGTCCCGGCGGCGAGCATCGCGAGCGACGTCGGGAACAGCGCGGCGGCGCCGAGCCCCGCGAGCGCCTGCCCCACCCACAGCAGGTGCACCCCGCCGGCGGCCGCCGCCACCGCCTCGCCGACGGCCATCAGCGCGGCGCCTGCGACCAGCAGCCGCTTGCGGCCGAACAGGTCGCCCAGCACGCCGAAGGTGAGTTCGAGGACCGCGACCGGCAGCAGGAACGCGTCCGATATCCAGGTGAGCTGCGAGCCCACCGGGTGCAGGTCCGACTGGAAGAGGCCGTTGAGGGTGGCGGGCGTCGCGATGCCGATCTGCGCGAGGCAGACGGCGAAGCACCCGGCGACCAGGGTCCCTGCGGCGAGTCCTGGCGGCGCGCCGGTGCGCTGGGGAGGGATGCCGCTCGCTGCTGGTTTCCGCATGGGGCGTGCGCCTTCCTCGGGGTCGACAAGGAACGGTGGCGAGGGCGACACGGGCGCGCGTTCGTAGAGGGAACGAGTGTGCGCGGCCGGGGCGCGGAAGCAACGTAGGCCCGCGCGGGGACCGCGGCAAGGGAGCGCACCAGGTCCGGTCCGCGCCACCGCGCGGCCCGACTACGCTGGGACGCTGATCCATCCCCTTGTCAGGAGTGAAATGGCCGTCAATCTGGTCAATGTCGAGTCGGTCACCAAGGTGTACGGAACCCGTGCCCTGCTCGACGGTGTCTCCCTCGGCGTCTCCGAGGGCGACAGGACCGGCGTCGTCGGGCGCAACGGCGACGGCAAGACCACCCTCGTCCGGCTGCTGACCAAGCTGGAGGAGCCCGACACCGGGCGCGTCACCCACAGCGGCGGCCTGCGGCTCGGCGTCCTCACCCAGCACGACTCCCTCGACCCCGAGGCCACCGTGCGGCACGAGGTCGTCGGGGACCTCGCGGACCACGAGTGGGCGGGCGACGCGAAGATCCGCGACGTGCTCACCGGCCTGTTCGGCGGGCTCGAACTGCCGGGCTTCCCGCAGGGCCTCGACACCGTCATCGGGCCGCTCTCCGGCGGCGAGCGCCGCCGCATCGCGCTGGCCAAGCTGCTCATCGCCGAGCAGGACCTCCTCGTGCTCGACGAGCCCACCAACCACCTCGACGTCGAGGGCATCGCCTGGCTCGCCGGCCACCTGCGGGTGCGCCGCTCCGCGCTGGTGTGCGTCACCCACGACCGCTGGTTCCTCGACCAGGTCTGCACCCGCATGTGGGACGTGCAGCGCGGCACCGTCTTCGAGTACGAGGGCGGCTACTCGGACTACGTCTTCGCCCGCGCCGAGCGCGAGCGGATCGCCGCGACCGAGGAGGCCAAGCGGCAGAACCTGGTGCGCAAGGAGCTGGCCTGGCTGCGGCGCGGCGCCCCCGCCCGCACCTCGAAGCCCCGCTTCCGCATCGAGGCGGCCAACGAGCTGATCGCGGACGTGCCGCCGCCGCGCGACACCTCGGAGCTGATGCGCTTCGCCGCGACCCGGCTCGGCAAGACCGTCTTCGACCTGGAGGACGTGACGATCGAGGCGGGCCCCAAAACCCTCCTCGCGCACCTGACCTGGCAGCTCGGCCCCGGCGACCGGATCGGCCTGGTCGGCGTCAACGGCGCGGGCAAGACCTCCCTGCTGCGCGCGCTCGCCGACGCGGCGCGCAGCGAGGGCGACCTCCAGCCCGCCGCGGGCACGGTCAAGGCGGGACGCACCGTGCGGCTCGCCTACCTCTCCCAGGACGTCGCGGAACTCCCGCCGGCGCTGCGGGTGCTCGAAGCCGTCCAGCAGGTGCGGGACCGCGTCGACCTCGGCACGGGCCGCGAGCTGACCGCGGGCCAGCTGTGCGAGCAGTTCGGCTTCTCCAAGGAGAAGCAGTGGACGCCGGTCGGCGACCTCTCGGGCGGCGAGCGCCGCCGCCTCCAGCTGCTGCGGCTGCTGATGGACGAGCCGAACGTCCTCTTCCTCGACGAGCCCACCAACGACCTCGACATCGAGACCCTCACCCAGCTGGAGGACCTGCTCGACGGCTGGCCCGGCACGCTCGTCGTCATCTCCCACGACCGGTTCTTCATCGAGCGGACCACCGACAAGGTCATGGCCCTGCTCGGCGACCGCACGCTGCGGATGCTGCCGCGCGGCATCGACGAGTACCTGGAGCGCCGCCACCGCATGGAGGAGGCCCGCCTCGCCGAGCGCAGGCCCGCGGCCGCGCCGCCCGCCGCCAAGCCCGGGGGCGCCGTCTCCGCCAAGGACAGCCGCGCGGCGAAGAAGGAACTCCAGCGCGTGGAGCGGCAGCTCGACAAGCTCTCGACGCGCGAGTCCGGGCTGCACCAGCAGATCGCCGACCACGCGACCGACTTCGAGAAGGTCGCGGGGCTCGACGCCGAGCTGCGCGAACTCGTGGCGGAGCGCGAGGAGTTGGAGAACCGCTGGCTGGAGCTCGCGGAGGACGCCCAGTGACGCGCGCGCACAGCGGCCCCGCGGACGCCCGCCAGGGGGCGTCACGGCACCATCACGGCGCGGTTCTCCCTTGGGCACAGGACGGTATGCGTCCGGTGCCCGTTCCGGTACGTGATGGTAGAAAGAAGCCCCGCCCGCCGCCGCGCGGAGCGGGACTCCCGCCCCTCACAGCCCGCCCCCGGACCCGGTCCGGCCCGGGCGCACCGACGGGCGGGCCGTGCACACAGGGGGAACCGCGTCGATGACTCAGCCGCCAGGCAAGCAGCCACCGCCCAGCGAACCGCAGCGCCCCGACGGCGCCGCGGAGCAGGCACCGCCCGGGGGCGCCCCGCCCTCGCCCGGCGGCCCGGAGGGCGCGCAGCCCGCCGCGCCGCCGCAGGCGCCCGCCGCGGGTCCTTCGCCGTACGCGCAGCCGCAGGCCGCGCCGCCGCCCGCGTACGGCTGCCCGGGCGCCCAGCCGGGCCCGTACGCGCAGCCCTTCCCGCAGCAGGGCGCGCAGCCGGGGCCCTACGCCCCGCCGGGCCCGTACCAGCCGGGGGCGCAGCCCGGCGGTTACGGGCAGCCGGGGCCCAACCCGTACGCGCAGCAGCCGGGCGCCGCCCCCTACGGCGGCTACGGCGCTCCGCAGCAGCAGTACCCCGGCGGTCCGGGCATGCCGCCCCCGCCGCCCTACGGCCCGGGGCCCGGCGCGGGCGGCGGAACGGGCGGGCCCGGCTTCTTCCGGAGCAGGGCGGGCATCGTCCTGGCCGCGGTCGTCGCGGGAGTCGTCGTCGTGGGCGGTGGCAGCTGGCTCGCCTTCGGCACGGGCGGCGGCGGCACGAAGCCCGTCGCCGACGTCAGCCCCTCGCCCGCCACCCGCGGGCCGAGCGCCTCCGGCACCCCCTTCCAGGGCGACGGCAAGGGCCCAGGGGGCCCCGACACCAGCGCCGACCCCAACGCGGGCCGCAAGGCGGGGGAGGCCCGGGTGCTGTGGACCCAGGCCGCCGGCGCCGACGTGCCGCGCGACCACAACACCGTCTACGGCCCGTGGTTCGTCGGGAACACCGTCGTACGCGCCCTGTACAAGCAGGTCGCCGGGTACGCGCCCGCCACCGGCAAGCAGCTCTGGTCGGTGACCCTGCCGCAGTCGGTGTGCGCGGCCCCGGTCGCGCCGACCGCCGACGGCCGGATCGTCGTCGCCTACGAGGACGGCACCGGCGAGTCGGCGCACTGCGACCAGATCGAGGAGATCGACCTCAGGACCGGCAAGGCGGGCTGGCACAAGACCGTCGCGCAGCAGGGCCAGTTCGACATCCTGCTCGACCTCAACATGGCGATCGTCGGCGACACCGTCGCCGTCTCCCGCATCGGCGGCACCAACGCCTACCGGGTCGGCGACGGCAAGCCGCTGTTCAGCAAGGTCCCGGGCGAGTGCCAGCCCGTCGCCGTCACCAGCGGCAACAGGATGATCGCCGACGAGTCCTGCCCCGGCTCCGGGCTCACCGGGCACGGACCGCAGCAGCTCCAGGAGCTCGACCCGGTCACCGGCAAGCCCAAGTGGACCTTCAGGCTGAAGTCCGGCTACGCCCTCGACAAGGTCTACTCGACCGACCCGCTCGTCGTCTCCGTCAAGAACGACGACACCAAGGCCTGGGCCATCGCGTCGTTCGGCGCGGACGGCACCCAGCGCGCCACGATGCGCAGCAGCGAGAAGTTCTCCGACGACTGCGGCGACGGGCTCGGCATCGACGACGGCACCCTCCAGGACTGCAAGGGCGTCGCCGTCGACGCCCACACCCTCTACATCACCACCGCGCTCGACGAGAGCCACTCGCCCTACCGCAACGCGGTCGTCGCCTTCGACCTCGCCACCGGCAAGCAGAAGTGGAAGGCGCCCGCGCCCTCGGGCCGGCTCGTCGACCCGGTGGCGCCGCGCCCCGGCGGCGGGCTCCTGGTGTACGAGGAGGCCACCCCGGGCCAGGCGGGCGCCCTCGCGTCGCTCGGCTCTGGCGGCGGTGCGTACACGGTCGTGCGCAAGCACCCCGACGCGGCGGCCGACCTGGAGTCGAGCGGCTTCTACCACCCGTCGTACCACTACGTCGGCGGCAGGTTCTACCTCACCAACTACGCGGTCATGCCGCCCGCACGGCAGGGCTCCGACACCGCGTCCCTGTCCATGATGGTGCTGGGCGACTGACCCCGGGCCGTTCCGCGCCCCGCCACGCCCGCACCCCGACCGACCGAGGACGACCGCCGTGACCCAGCCGCCCCAGCCGCCGCAGCAACCCCAGCAGCCACAGCCGCCTCAGCAGCCGCCTCAGCAGTCGGCTCCGACGCCCCAGCAGCCGCAGCAGCCCCAGCAGCCGCCGCAACAGCCGCCCGCCCAGGGCGGGTTCGGGGCGCCGCAGAACCCGCCTGTGTACGGCTTCCCGCACGCCGTGCCGCCGCTCGGCGCGCCCGCACAGGGCGCCCCCGGGTACGGCTACCCCGCCAACCCCCAGGTGGCCGTGGCCCCGCAGGGGTACGGCCACCCCGCCCAGGCCCCGCAGCCCGCCACCGCCCAGCAGCCGCAGCGGGGCGGCGGGTCCCGGCTGACCAGGACCGAGCTGCGGATGATCGTCGCCACGGCCGTCGCCGTCGTGCTGATACTCGGCGCAGGCGTCTGGTACGCGTCGAGCGGCACCGGCGACGACGACGGGGGCAAGGCCCCCGTGCGCCCCAGCCCCACGGGGCCGGACGCCGCGCACGAGAAGGCGCCCGCCGACACCCACTCGAAGGTGGCGTTCCGCGTGCCGCAGCCCGCCGCCACCGACCTGCACACGGTCGAGGCGTCCTGGCTCACCGGCACCGTCTACGCGAAGGCGGGCATCCGCAAGATCACCGGCTACGACCCGGACGACGGCAGCACGCTGTGGACCCTGCCGCTGCCGGGTGACGTGTGCACAGCAAGCCCCCACGTCAGCTCCGACGGCAAGGCGGCCGTCGTCTACGACGGCGCGCCGCGCACCGGGACGACAGCGCCGAAGGCCTGCTCCCAGGTCGGCGTGGTCGACCTGGCGTCGGGCCGGCTGCTGTGGAGCAAGTCCGTCACCAACCCCGGCGGCGACGAGGGCATACGCTTCGACAGCGTCACCCAGACCGGCGACACCGTCGCCGCCGGGTCCACCAGCGGCGGTGCGGGCTTCGCCCTGGACACCGGCGCGGTGCGGTGGAAGCCGGAGCCTTCGTCCACCGACGACTGCCACGACGCCGGGTACGCGGGCGGGAAGATCCTCGTCGCCTCCCGCCAGTGCGGCTACGGCGACGACGCGCAGATCAGCGTCGAGAACATCGACCCGAAGACGGGCGCCACGATCTCCTCGTACAAGATGCCGCCCGGCGTCGAGGACATCCACGCGGTCTCCACCGACCCGCTGGTCATCGCCGCGGACGTGGGCGACACCGGCTCCCAGGGCGTCTCCGACTTCTTCTCCCTCGACGCGAGGACGGGGAAGCTCAGGGCGAAGATCCCGGCGACCGGCAACACGTACGCCGCCCGCTGCACCGACGCGATGGAGAACTGCACCGACGTCCTCGCCGCGGGCAACCGCCTCTACCTGCCCACGGCCGAGCACGACGCCGACGACGGCGAGGCGCTCGACGAGACCAACGAGATCGTCTCCTTCGACCTGGCCACGGGCAAGGGCACCGCGCAGCGCGCCGACGCGGGCGACGGCTGGACCGCGCAGCTGCTGCGCATGGACGGTCCGAACCTGATCGCCTACAAGACGGGCCCGTACGACAAGGGCGGCCAGGTCGTCTCCGTCGACGGCTCCACCTTCCGGCAGACGGTGCTGATGCAGAACCCGTCCGACGAGGCCACCCGCGACCTGGAGTCGGACTTCGTGCCCAGCGGCTCCCAGGTGCTCTACGCGGAAGGCCGGCTGTTCCTCTCGCAGGACTTCGTCGACAAGCCGAGCGACGCGGAGGACGCCAAGCAGCCGCTTGCGCTCGCGTACACCACGCGCTGACCCCTGCCCCGCGCGGCCCCCCGCGGGGCGCGAACCGGCCGGAATTCCACAATCCGGGGGTCTTCTGGCCGGTAGGGGGCACACATCCTCGAACAAGCGTGTAGCTTGCCGGGTCTGGGAGCCTGGGGCCCGGCCGCCTCGGCCGGATGGGGGATTGTCGATGGGCGTGCGGGTCATGGTGATCGATGACCACAGGCTGCTCGCGGAGGCGCTGGCCTCCGCGCTGAAACTGCGCGGGCACCGGGTGCTCGCCTCGGCGGCGCCCACCGCGGGCGCCGCCGAGCTGGTGGTGAGCAGGGCGCCCGAGGTGTGCCTGATGGGGACGGCCGCGCCCGCGGAGCCCGGCGCCTTCGACCCCGTCGTCCGGATCAAGCGGGACCGCCCGCAGGTCGCGGTGGTGGTGCTCGGGCCCGTGCCGAGCCCGCGCGGCATCGCAGCCGCCTTCGCCGCGGGGGCGTCGGGCTACGTACGCCACGACGAGCGCATCGAGGGCGTCGAGCGCGCCATGGCCAAGGCGCGCGCGGGGGAGGCCGCGGTCGCCCCCGGGCTGCTCCAGGGCGCGTTCACCGAGCTGCTCAACCCGGTGGCCCAGCCGGACGACGAGGGGCGGCGGCTGCTCGCCATGCTCACCCCGCGCGAGGTGGAGGTGCTTGTCAGGGTCGCGGAGGGCGAGGACACCCGGCAGATCGCCGCCGGCATGGGCATCGCGCCCTCCACCGCGAGGACCCACGTCCAGCGGGTCCTGATGAAGCTCAACGTCGGCTCGCGCCTGGAGGCCGCCGCCCTCGCAGCCCGCACGGGCCTCCTCGACCACGCCGAACGCGAAGGCTGACCACACCCCACGCACCGCCCGCCCCGGCCCCCGACCACGCGCAGGGCGGGGCCGCGTGCCGTCCGGGCCGGGCGCCTCGCGACCGCGTGCCGTCCCGGCCGTGCACCGTCCCGGCCGCGCGCCGCGGCTCACCGCAGGCGGTGGGCGCCCCTCGACGGTGTCGCCTCGAAGATGCGCGGCGCCGGGTAGCCGGCCGCGGCGAACGCGCTCTCCACGGCCTTCGCGATCCGCTCCACCGCGTCCGCCTCGGCCAGCACGATCGCGGAGCCGCCGAAACCGCCGCCCGTCATCCGCGCGCCGAGCGCGCCCGCCGCGGCCGACGCCTCGACCGCCAGGTCGAGTTCCGCGCACGACACCCGCAGGTCGTCGCGGAGCGAGGCGTGCCCTTCGAGCAGGGTCTCGCCCGTGGCGCGGGCCTCGCCCGCGTCGAGCAGGGCGATGACGCGCTCGACGCGCGCGTCGTCGCTGACCACGTGCCGCACGTAGCGGACCACGCTCTCCGGCTGCCCGGCCGCCTCGATGCGGGCGAGCGCGTCCGGCAGCTCCGCGTACGGCACGTCCCGCAGGGCCCGCACGCCGAGGGCGCGCGCCCCGGCCTCGCACCCCGCCCGGCGCTCCGCGTACGCGCCGTCGCCCAGCTCGTGCTTGACCCCGGTGTCCACCACCAGCAGCCGCAGGCCCTGCGCGACCAGGTCGAACGGCACCTGGCGCTGCGTGAGGTCGCGGGTGTCCAGGTACAGCGCGTGGCCCTCGGTGCAGCACGCGGACGCCATCTGGTCCATGATCCCGCAGGGCACGCCGACGAACTCGTTCTCCGCGCGCTGCGCGAGCACCGCGAGGTCGGCGGGGGAGAGCCCGAGCCCGTACAGGTCGTCGAGCGCGGCCGCCGTGGCCACTTCGAGGGCGGCGGACGAGGAGAGGCCCGCGCCCGTCGGCACCGTCGACGTCACATGGATGTCGGCGCCCCCGACCGCGTGCCCGGCCTCCCGCAGCGCCCAGACGACGCCCGCAGGGTAGGCCGCCCAGCCACCCGCGCCCGAACCGGGCGCGAGGGACGCGGAGTCCAGCCGCACCACGCCCTGCGGGGAGTCCGCCGAGTGCAGTCGCAGCACGCCGTCCGTGCGCCGGGAGACCGCGGCGACCGTGGTGTGCGGCAGCGCGAGCGGCATCACGAAGCCGTCGTTGAAGTCGGTGTACTCGCCGATGAGGTTCACCCGGCCCGGCGCGGCCCACACGCCTTCCGGCGCCGCCCCGTACAGCTCCTCGAACCCGTCGGCCGTGGCCGCGGCCGACGCGCTCACGCGTTCCTCCGTGCGAAGTCCCAGGCGTCCTCGACGATTCCGGCGAGGTCGGGGCGGCTCGGCGTCCAGCCGAGCCGCTCGTGCGCGGCGCGCGCCGACGCGACGAGCACCGCGGGGTCGCCGCCGCGCCGCGCCGCCGTCACCTCGGGCACCGGGTGCCCGGTGACCTTGCGCACGGTGTCGATGACCTCGCGCACGGAGAAGCCGCTGCCGTTGCCGAGGTTGCACACCAGGTGCTCGCCGGGGACGGCGGCGCCGAGCGCCGCGAGGTGCGCTTCGGCGAGGTCCGCCACATGGATGTAGTCGCGCACGCAGGTGCCGTCGGGCGTCGGGTAGTCGTCCCCGTACACCGAGATCGACTTCCGCCTGCCCAGGGCGACGTGGAGGACCAGCGGGATCAGGTGCGACTCGGGGTCGTGCCGTTCGCCCGCCGCGCCGTACGCGCCGGCGACGTTGAAGTAGCGCAGCGAGACGGCGGCGAGTCCGTGCGCCGCGCACTCGCTCGCGATCATGTGGTCGACGGCGAGCTTGGTCGCCCCGTACGGGTTGGTGGGCGCGGTCGGGTCGCTCTCCGTGATGGGCGTGGTGGCGGGCTCGCCGTACGTCGCGGCCGTGGAGGAGAACACCAGTGCGCGCACCCCGGCCGCGCGCATCGCGGCGAGCAGCGCCATCGAGCCGCCGACGTTGTTCTCCCAGTACTTCTCCGGCTTCACCACGGACTCGCCGACCTGCGAGGAGGCCGCGAAGTGCAGCACCGCGTCGTACGAGCCGTCCAGCCACCTCGCCGCGTCCTGGACGCGGCCCTCGACGAACTCGGCGCCCTCGGGGACGCCCGCGCGAAAGCCGGTGGACAGGTCGTCCAGCACGGTGACCCGGTGCCCGGCTTCCAGCAGATGCGTCGCCACGACGCTGCCCACATAGCCCGCACCGCCCGTGACCAGGTACTTCTTGCTACTCACTGGCTCGCTACCTCTCGCAGTCGCGCCGCCGCTGCCTCCGGCGGCACGTCGTTGATGAACACGCCCATGCCGGACTCGGAGCCGGCGAGGTACTTCAGCTTGCCCAACGTGCGGCGGATGGTGAAAAGCTCCAGGTGCAGCGCGAACTCCTCGCGGCCCGCAGCGCGGAGGGGCGCCTGGTGCCAGGCGGAGATGTACGGGGTGGGGGGCTGGTCAGGGCCGAAGATCCGGTCGAAGCGGCGCAGCAGCTCCAGGTAGACGCCGGGGAACTCGGCGCGCGCGCCGTCGTCGAGGCCGCGCAGGTCGGCCGTGCGGCGGGCCGGGTGGAGGTGCACCTCGTAGGGCCAGTGCGCCGCGTACGGCACGTAGGCGATCCAGTGCTCGCTCTCCAGCACGACCCGCTCGGCGTCGGCGCGCTCGCGCGCCACGACGTCCTCGAAGAGGTTGCGCCCGGTGGCGGCCCTGTGCTCGGCGGCCGAGCGCAGCATCAGGGCGCTGCGCGGGGTGACGAAGGGGTAGGCGTAGATCTGCCCGTGCGGGTGGGCGAGGGTGACGCCGATCTCGGCGCCGCGGTTCTCGAACGGGAAGACCTGCTCGACCTGGGGGAGTTCGGCGAGCTCTGCGGTGCGGTCCGTCCACACGTCGAGGACGAGCGCCGCCTGCTCCTCGTCGAGGTCGGCGAACGAGGCGTCGTGGTCCGAGGTGAAGCAGACGACCTCGCAGCGCCCCGAGTCTCCGGCGAGCGAGGGGAAGCGGTTCTCGAAGACGACGACGTCGTAGTCGCTGTCCGGGATCTCGGTGTGCCGCCCGTCGCGCGACGGGTCGAGGGGGCAGGCGTCGGCCGGCGGGTGGTAGGTGCGGTCCTGGCGGTGCGAGGCGATGGCGACGCTGTCGCCGAGCAGGGCGTCGCGGCGCACCTCGGAGGAGGTGGCGACCCGGCCGAGCGGCCGTTCGTCCGCCGCGTCGCGCACGACGTCGTCGCGACGGTCGTAGTAGATCAGCTCACGGCCGTCGGCGAGCGTGGTCACCGTCTTCTTCATGGTCTCTCCTGTCGGCGCGGACGCCGGCCTGGTGCGCAACACATACAAACATAATCGCACATATAGAAACCATGGAAAGGGGTTACCGTCAAGAGACTCCCCAGGAACCGCCGCGAAATCCGCTCACGATCCAACAAAGCCGGTCACGGCCGTCCGTGCCGCGACCACCTCGCGCGCGCCCGGTCCTGACCCGTACGCCCCCTGCGGCGGCCCGCTCAGGCCGCCAGCCGCTTGATCAGGGTGTACTCCGTGACGCCCGGTGGATAGTCCTCGATCTCCGCCGCCACCTCGTAGCCCTGCTTCACGTAGAAGCCGGGCGCCTGGAAGTCCCAGGTCTCCAGGCGGCAGCGGCCGCAGCCGCGCTCCTCCCGCGCGATCAGCTCCGCCCGCGCGAGCAGGCGCGAGCCGAGGCCGGCCCCGCGGTGGCGGTCGTCGACCCACAGCAGGTCCACATGGAGCCAGCGCGCCCAGGTACGGCCCGCGAGGCCGCCCGCGAGCAGCCCGGTCCCCTCCTCCGTCAGCCAGACATGCAGCGGGACCTCGTCCTTGGCCCGGGTGCCGCGCAGGGCCCGCAGCGTCGGGGACCGCTGCGTGTTGGTGTCCCGCAGCCGCTGCCCCAGCAACGCGTGCCGCTCCCTGTCCACTCCTGTCTCCAACCGGAACATGCGCCCCACAGTAGGCACAGGCGCCTGCCAGTTCTGCGTTTTCCCTTCCGCTGGGGGCCCTCACCCGTAACCTGATCCTCAGCGCCGGTGGGGGCCGGTGCTGAACTGGGGTGGAGCCGGTCGGGCGGGGCGCCCGGGGCGGGGTCCGGCGGCCCCGGACGGTGTCGTCCGGACCGGGCGCCGCCCAGCACCACGCGCCGGGCGCCGCGCCCCGCCGGCTCCGCTCCCCGCCTTATGGGGGTGTTCCTCACGTGGTAAGAACCCGGGTCCTCGTGGTCGACGACCACAGGATCTTTGCCGAATCGCTCGCCGCCGCACTGGCGGCAGAGCCCGATGTGGAGGTGGCGGCGGCGGGCAGCGGCCCGGCCGCGCTGCGCTGCCTCGAACGGGCGGCCGCGGAGGGCCGCCGCTTCGATGTGATGCTGGTCGACGCCGACCTCGGCTCGGCCGCGGCGCCCGCGGGCCGCACGCTCACCGGCGCCGGCCGCCTTGGCCAGGGCCCCGCGGCGGGTGTACGGGTACGGGGCACGGCCGGCGCTTCAGGTGCGCCGGGCGTCCCCGCGGCCGTCGCACGCGGCACCGCCGTCGGCGTGCACACCGGAGCCGGCAGCGGAGCCGGGCCCGGCAGCGGCGTCGGACCCGGCCGGGTCCCGGCGCCCGAGTCGGGCGGCGAGCTGGTGTTCGTGGACGGGCTCTCGCTCGTCGCGGGCGTCCGCAGCAGCCATCCCGCCGTCCGCACGGTCGTGCTCGCCGAGCGCGACGACCCGCGCCGCGCGGCGCTCGCCCTCCAGGCGGGCGCCTTCGGGTGGGTCGCGAAGGACTGCTCCCTGCAGCGGCTGCTCGCCGTGATCAGGGGCGTCCTGCGCGACGAGACCCATCTGCCGCCCGCGCTGCTCACCGGCGTCCTGCGGGAGCTGACGGCGGCGCGCAAGCACCGCACGGAGAGCGAGCGGCTCGTCGAGTCGCTGACACCGCGCGAGCGCGAGGTGCTGCGCTGCATGGTCGCAGGCCTCGGCCGCAAGGCCGTCGCCGAGCGGCTGTACCTCTCGCCGCACACCGTGCGCACGCACATGCAGAACGTGCTCGGGAAGCTCGGTGTGCACTCCACCCTGGCCGCTGTGGCGCTCGCGCGCCGGGCGGGAGTGGGTCCCGCCGAGCTAGCCGACCCCGGGGACGTTGTCGAACGGGGCGGTCAACTGGCGTAGCAGCCCTGCCAGTTCGGCACGCTGGGCGCGGGACAGCTCGGACAGGAGTGCGCGCTCCTGGTCGAGCAGTCCCGCGAGGGCCTGGTCCGCGCGGTCCTGCCCCTCGGGGGTGAGGCGGACCAGGACCCCGCGCCGGTCGCTCGGGTCGGGCAGCCGCTCGACCAGGCCCTTCTTCGCGAGCCTGTCGATGCGGTTGGTCATGGTGCCCGACGTGACCAGGGTCTGGGTGAGCAGCTGGCCGGGGGAGAGCTGGTACGGCGCGCCCGCGCGCCGCAGCGAGGTCAGCACGTCGAACTCCCACGGTTCGAGCCCGTGCTCGGTGAACGCGAGCCGCCTGGCGCGGTCGAGATGGCGGGCCAGGCGGGAGACGCGGCTGAGTACTTCGAGTGGTTCCACGTCGAGGTCGGGGCGCTCTCGGCGCCATGCCGCGACCAGTCGATCGACCTCGTCCTCCATGCGATCAGTGTAGTTGGTCCCTCGACATGAAGTCTCTTGACGTCAAGATACTCGGGGTGCAGTCTGGTGCCACGCCGAGGCCGCGCACCGCGGCCCTCGGGCCCGCCGTGTCCGAAAGGCCCCCGCATGTCCGCTCAGCCCGCCCCCGCGCAGGGGAAGCCCTCCTGGGACCCCGCGCAGTACCTGCGGCACGCCGACCACCGCGCCCGCCCCTTCCTCGACCTCCTCGCCCGCGTCCAGGACCCCCCGGCCCCGGACGGCGAGCTCCGCATCGCGGACATCGGCTGCGGCCCCGGCAATGTGACGGCGCTCCTCGCCGACCGCTGGCCCGCGGCCCGCATCACCGGCCTCGACACCTCGCAGCCCATGCTGGACCGCGCCCGCACCGCGTACGAGGGCCCCACGCCCGGCGGCGGCAGCCTGGAGTTCCGCGAGGCCGACGCCGCGACCTGGGTGCCCGACCTGCCCCACGGCCTGATCGTCTCCAACGCGGCCCTCCAGTGGGTGCCCGACCACGTCGCGTCCTTCCCCGCCTGGCTCGACGGGCTCGCGCCGGGCGGCACCTTCGCCTTCCAGGTACCCGGCAACTTCACCGCGCCGAGCCACACCATCCTCGCGGAGCTGTGCGCCTCCCCGCGCTGGCGCTCCCGCCTCGAAGGGCGCCTGCGGTTCGCGCCCGTGCTCGAACCCGGCGCGTACCTCACGGCCCTGCTCGACCTGGGCTGCGACGCCGACGTCTGGGAGACCACCTACCTCCAGGTGCTCACCGGTGAGGACCCCGTACTCGACTGGGTGAAGGGCACGGCGCTGCGGCCCGTGCTCACGGAGCTCGGCGCCTGCGACGACGAAGGGGCGGCCGCCGCCGCCTTCACCGCCGAGTACCGCGCGGCCCTGCGGAAGGCGTACCCGCCCACCCCGCACGGCACGGTCTTCCCCTTCCGCCGCCTCTTCGCCGTGGCCCGCCGCCCGGCCTGAGCCGCGGCGCGGCGCCCGCGGGCCAGCGCGCGGGAAGCGGGCCGCGCGCCGGGCCGCCGGGCGCCCCCGGGGGGTCAGACCTTGCGGTGGCCTATCATCCGGGGCTTCGCCTCCAGGTTGCCCAGGCCGTGCCAGGCGAGGTTGACCAGGTGCGCGGCCACCTCCGACTTCTTCGGGCGCCGCGCGTCCACCCACCACTGGCCGGTCAGCGCGACCATGCCGACCAGCGCCTGCGCGTAGAGCGGGGCCAGCTTGGGGTCGAAGCCGCGCGCCTTGAACTCCAGGCCGAGGATGTCCTCGACCTGCGTGGCGATGTCGCTGATCAGCGAGGCGAACGTGCCCGTCGACTGCGCGACGGGCGAGTCGCGCACCAGGATGCGGAAACCGTCCGTGTACATCTCGATGTAGTCGAGCAGCGCGAACGCCGCCTGTTCCAGCAGCTCCCGCGGGTGCCCCGCGGTCAGCGCCCCGGTCACCATGTCGAGCAGCTGGCGCATCTCGCGGTCCACCACGACCGCGTACAGCCCCTCCTTGCCGCCGAAGTGCTCGTACACCACCGGCTTGGACACCCCGGCCTTCGCCGCGATCTCCTCGACCGACGTGCTCTCGAAGCCCTTCTCGGCGAACACCGTGCGGCCGATGTCGAGCAGCTGCTCGCGACGCTCCGCCCCGGTCATCCGGACCCGGCGCGCACGCCTGCCCTGGGTGGGGCGGCCGGCCTTGCCGCTGCCGCTCGCGCTGCTCGCACTCGTGTCGGTCGCCACGGGCGCCATCATGCCCCATCGGCCTGAGCGCCGACCGGGCGTCGAGGCGCCCGTGGCCCCCTACGGCGTCGCTCAGGCCGCGTTCGTCGGCGCGGCCGCCGCGCGCTTCGAGCTCAGCCGGGCCGCGCTCGGCCAGCGCACGTCGTGCGCCCAGCCGAGCCGCTCGAACCAGCGGATCAGCCGCGCGCTCGAATCCAGCTGCCCGCGCAGCACCCCGTGCCGCGCGCACGTCGGGTCGGCGTGGTGGAGGTTGTGCCAGGACTCGCCGCACGAGAGCACCGCGAGCCACCACACGTTCCCGCTGCGGTCACGCGACCTGAAGGGGCGCTTGCCCACGGCGTGGCAGATCGAGTTGATCGACCACGTGACGTGGTGCAGCAGCGCCACCCGGACCAGTGAACCCCAGAAGAACGCCGTGAACGCACCCGTCCACGACCAGGTGGCGAGGCCGCCCACCAGCGGCGGTACCAGCAGCGACACCACCGTCCACAGCGCGAACTGCTTCGACACCGCCCGGATGGCCGAGTCCTTGATCAGGTCGGGCGCGTACTTCTGCTGCGGGGTCTGCTCCTCGTCGAACAGCCAGCCGATGTGCGCCCACCACAGGCCCTTCATCAGCGCGGGCAGCGTCTCGCCGAAGCGCCACGGCGAGTGCGGGTCGCCCTCGGCGTCGGAGAACCTGTGGTGCTTGCGGTGGTCGGCCACCCACCGCACCAGCGGCCCCTCGACCGCCATCGAGCCCATCACCGCGAGCACGATCCGCAGCGGCCGCTTCGCCTTGAAGGCGCCGTGCGTGAAATAGCGGTGGAAGCCGATCGTGATGCCGTGGCACCCGATGTAGTACATGACGACCATCAGGCCGAGGTCGAGCCAGCTGATGCCGCCCCACCGCCAGGCCAGCGGAACAGCGGCGACGAGCGCCACGAACGGCACGAAGATGAACAGGAGCAGCGCGACCTGCTCGATGGAGCGCTTCTGTTCGCCGCCGAGTGTCGCGGCGGGGAACGGGGCGCCGTCGGGCGGCGCGGGTCGGGGGGACGCGTCTTCGATCACGTCGGGGCTTGTGGTCATGGGGGATCCCCTGTGGTGAGGAATGCGGCAGTTGCCCGGATACGGATCCGTAACCTACGGCATCGTAAGTATCGCAGCGCCCCCTGTCGCGACAAGAGGGCTGTGGATAACGTCGGGCGAAGGGCACCTATCCTTGACCCCGTCGGACAGCGTGGTCCGCACGACCGGCTGCCCAGTGACGACCGGCAGGCGGTCCCCAGTCTCCAGAAGCGTCCAGAACACTCCAGACGTGCTCAAACACTGCAAGGAGCCGCACCTGTGAGCAGTGCCGACCAGACCACGAGCCAGCCGGCCAGGGCCACGGACGCCCCCGCCGGTTCCGCCGGCGCGGCCGCGAGCGCGGAACTGCGCTCCGACATCCGCCGCCTCGGCGACCTGCTGGGCGAGACCCTCGTACGGCAGGAGGGCCAAGACCTCCTCGACCTCGTCGAGCGCGTACGCCACCTGACCCGCGAGGACGGCGAGGCCGCCGCCGCCCTCCTCGGCGAGACCGACCTGAACACCGCGGCCAAGCTGGTCCGCGCGTTCTCCACGTACTTCCACCTCGCCAATGTCTCGGAGCAGGTCCACCGCGGGCGCGAGCTGCGCGAGCGCCGCGCCGCCGAGGGCGGACTCCTCGCCCGCACCGCCGACCGGCTCAAGGACGCGGACCCCGAGCACCTGCGCGCGACCGTGCGCAACCTCAACGTGCGCCCCGTCTTCACCGCGCACCCCACCGAGGCGGCCCGCCGCTCCGTCCTCAACAAGCTCCGCCGCATCGCGGAGCTGCTCGAGACCCCGGTCAACCCCTCCGACCGGCGCCGCCACGACCTCAGGCTCGCCGAGTCCATCGACCTGATCTGGCAGACCGACGAACTCCGCGTCGTACGGCCCGAGCCCGCGGACGAGGCACGCAACGCGATCTACTACCTCGACGAGCTCCACGCCAACGCCGTCGGCGACGTCCTGGAGGACCTCACCGCGGAACTGGAGCGCGTCGGCGTCGAACTGCCCCACGGCACCCGCCCCCTCACCTTCGGCACCTGGATCGGCGGCGACCGCGACGGCAACCCCAACGTCACCCCCGACGTCACCCGCGAAGTCCTCATCCTCCAGCACGAGCACGGCATCACCGACGCGCTGGAGATGATCGACACCCTGCGCGGCCAGCTCTCCAACTCCATCCGCTACACCGGCGCCACCGAGGAACTCCTCGACTCCCTCGCCACCGACCTCCAGCGCCTCCCGGAGATCAGCCCGCGCTACAAGCGGCTCAACGCGGAGGAGCCCTACCGGCTCAAGGCCACCTGCATCCGGCAGAAGCTCGTCAACACCCGCGAGCGCCTCGCCCGCAACACCCCCCACGAGCCGGGACGCGACTACCTCGGCACCGCCGAGCTCCTCACGGACCTCACGCTCATCCAGACGTCGCTGCGCGAGTACCGCGGCGGCCTCTTCGCCGACGGCCGCCTGGACCGCACCATCCGCACCCTCGCCGCGTTCGGCCTCCAGCTCGCCACCATGGACGTACGCGAGCACGCCGACGCCCACCACCACGCGCTCGGCCAGCTGTTCGACCGGCTCGGCGAGGAGTCCTGGCGCTACGCCGACATGCCCCGCGAGAACCGGCAGAAGCTCCTCGCCAAGGAGCTGCGCTCCCGCCGCCCCCTCGCGCCGCGCCCCGCGCCGCTCGACGAGGCGGGCGCCAAGACCCTCGGCGTCTTCCAGACCGTCAAGCAGGCCTTCGAGCGCTTCGGACCCGAGGTCATCGAGTCCTACATCATCTCCATGTGCCAGGGCGCAGACGACGTGTTCGCCGCCGCGATCCTCGCCCGCGAGGCCGGCCTCCTCGACCTGCACGGCGGCTGGGCCAAGATCGGCATCGTGCCGCTCCTCGAAACCACCGACGAGCTGCGCGCCGCCGACGTCATCCTCGACGACATGCTCTCCGACCCCTCCTACCGCCGCCTCGTCTCCCTGCGCGGCGAGGTCCAGGAGGTCATGCTCGGCTACTCGGACTCGTCCAAGTTCGGCGGCATCACCACCTCCCAGTGGGAGATCCACCGCGCCCAGCGCAGGCTGCGCGACGTCGCCCACCGGCACGGCGTGCGGCTCCGCCTCTTCCACGGCCGCGGCGGCACCGTCGGCCGCGGCGGCGGCCCCTCGCACGACGCGATCCTCTCCCAGCCCTGGGGCACCCTGGAGGGCGAGATCAAGGTGACCGAGCAGGGCGAGGTCATCTCCGACAAGTACCTCATCCCCTCGCTCGCCCGCGAGAACATCGAACTGACCGTCGCCGCCACCCTCCAGGCGTCCGCCCTGCACACGGCGCCCCGCCAGTCCGGCGAGGCGCTCGCCCGCTGGGACGCGGCCATGGACACCGTCTCCGACGCCGCGCACGCCGCCTACCGCAGGCTCGTCGAGGACCCCGACCTGCCCGCGTACTTCTTCGCCTCCACCCCCGTCGACCAGCTCGCCGACCTGCACCTGGGCTCCCGGCCCTCGCGCCGCCCCGACTCCGGCGCGGGACTCGACGGACTGCGCGCCATCCCCTGGGTCTTCGGCTGGACCCAGTCGCGGCAGATCGTCCCCGGCTGGTTCGGCGTCGGCTCCGGCCTCAAGGCGCTGCGCGAGGCCGGGCTCGACTCCGTCCTCGACGAGATGCACGAGCACTGGCACTTCTTCCGCAACTTCGTCTCCAACGTCGAGATGACCCTCGCCAAGACGGACCTGCGGATCGCCCGCCACTACGTCGACACCCTCGTGCCCGACCACCTCAAGCACGTCTTCGCGGACATCGAGGCCGAACACGCCCTCACCGTCCAGGAGGTCCTGCGGATCACCGGCGGCGAGGAACTCCTCGACTCCAACCCCGCGCTCCAGCAGACGTTCGCCATCCGCGACGCCTACCTCGACCCGATCTCGTACCTCCAGGTCGCGCTCCTCGCCCGCCAGCGCACGGCGGCCGAGGCCGACGAGGCGCCCGACCCGCTGCTCGCCAGGGCCCTGCTCCTGACCGTCAACGGCGTCGCCGCAGGTCTGCGCAACACCGGCTGACACGCCCCGCCCGCACCACCGCTCCCGTACGGCCGCACGGAACCCCTCCGCGCGGCCGTACGGCGTCCCTGGCACGGCCCCCGGCTCGCGTCCGGCCGGCGCCGGCCCGCCCCTACAGCAGCAGGAACGTCGCGAACAGCTGCGCGGCGCCCAGCGCCGCGACCACGAGACCCAGCCGCCCGCGGCGCATCCCGCCCGCGATCACCAGGCCCGCGAGCAGCAGCCCGCCGCCCAGCGGCACCCACGCGTGCAGACCGCCCGCCGTGCCCGCGCGCACCACCTCGTGCGTCCCCGGCTTCACCACCGCGGGGAACCTGTCGCCCTTGCGCACCGCGACCGACGTCCTGACCGTCATGTCCGACCGCGGCCCCTCGGGCCCCTCGGGGTCGAACGACCCCGCGCACGCCGTGTCCCCGCACGCCGTCACCGCGAACTCCCCGTGCACCCGCCCCTTGCCCAGCAGCACCTGCTGCGCGTCACCCCACGACGCGTAGCAGCCGCCCACGAGCAGCAGCAGCGCGACCAGCGCCATCAGCACCGACCTGCCGGCCGAGAGGGCGGAACGCGAACCTGAGGCGCGGGAGGACTCTGCGGGCATGGCCGGATCCTTGGCCATGGCACAGCTCTCCGTCAAACCGCGGCCGCGCCACCGCCACCCGCGCGGACCGCGGGCCACCGCCCCCGCGGCCCCTACGAGTTGTACGCCCCCTGCGCCCGTTCGAGCCCCTCCGTCACCAGCGCCTCCACCGCGTCCGCCGCACGGTCCACGAAGTAGTCCAGCTCCTTGCGCTCCACCGACGAGAAGTCCTTCAGCACGAAGTCCGCCACCTGCATGCGCCCCGGCGGCCGCCCGATGCCGAACCGCACCCGGTGGTAGCCGGGACCCATCGCCTTCGTCATCGACTTCAGCCCGTTGTGGCCGTTGTCCCCGCCGGCCAGCTTCAGCCGCAGCGTCCCGAAGTCGATGTCCAACTCGTCGTGCACCGCCACGACATGCGCCGTGTCCACCTTGTAGAAGTCCCGCAGCGCCACCACCGGCCCACCGGACAGGTTCATGAACGACATCGGCTTCGCCAGCACCACCCGCCGGCTCCCAGGGCCCATCGGCCCGAGCCGCCCCTCCACCACCTGCGCCTGCGCCTTGCCCGCCCGCTTGAACGAACCGCCCATCCGGGCCGCGAGCAGATCCGCCACCATGAACCCCACGTTGTGGCGGTTGGCCGCGTACCCCGGGCCCGGATTGCCGAGACCCACGACCAGCCAGGGCGCGGAACCATCCGTCGTCATCGTCTCCAACCCTCGCAACTCGCCGTACGGAACGTACGGACAGTGAACCAGCACCCGCCGTGACACAGCGACGGGGCGGGCGGACCACCAGGCCCACCCGCCCCGCACCGTACGGAGCGTACGGAACTCACGCCTCGGCGGACTCCTCCGCGTCCTCGGCGGACTCCTCGGTCGGCTCCTCGGCCTGCGCGGCCAGCACCTGGAGGACGACCGCGTCCTCGTCCGTCACCAGCGTCGTGCCGGACGGCAGCGTGATGTCCTTCGCCAGCACCGAGTCACCGGTCGCGAGGCCCTCGACGGAGACCGTCACCGACTCGGGGATGTGCGTCGCCTCGGTCTCCACCGACAGCGTGTTCAGCACGTGCTCCAGCAGGTTCTGGCCCGGGGCGAGCTCGCCCTCGGTCAGGATGTTGATCTCGACGGTGACCTTCTCGCCGCGCTTGACCGCGAGCAGGTCCACGTGCTCGATGAAGCCCTTCAGCGGGTCGCGCTGCACGGCCTTCGGGATCACCAGCTCGTTGCGGCCCTCGATGTCCAGGCTCAGCAGGACGTTCGCCGTCTTGAGCGCCATCATCAGGTCGTGGCCCGGCAGGGTCACGTGCACCGGCTCCGCGCCGTGCCCGTAGACGACGCCGGGCACCTTGTCGGCGCGGCGGATACGGCGGGCAGCGCCCTTGCCGAACTCGGTACGGGTCTCGGAAGCGATCTTCAGCTCGGCCATGACGGCGGCTCCTCGTAATCGGTGACGGATGGATGTCGTCGGCGTCACCCGGCCACGAACGGGCCTGCTGCAAGGAGCGCGCGTCGATAACGGACCGCCGTACGCACGCGTACGGCCTCCCTCGCCGAGCAACTCCACGAGTCTACCCGGCCAGGGAGGCCGTCCAGAAATCGATCACCGGTACACCGGCGCCAGGGGCCCGCGTGCAGAAGCGTTACGCCTCCGGCAGCGGCCCCACGCAGGACTCGTCACACGCGCAAACACGCCCCCGATCGGGCCGCTCAGGCCTCCTCGTCGAAGAGGCTCGTCACCGAACCGTCCTCGAACACCTCACGCACCGCACGCGCGATCGTCGGCGCGATCGACAACACCGTGATCTTGTCCAGATCCAGCGAAGCAGCCGTCGGCAGCGTGTTCGTGAGCACGAACTCGCTCACCTTCGAATTCTTCAGACGATCCGCCGCAGGACCGGAGAGCACACCGTGCGTCGCCGTCACGATCACATCCGCCGCACCGTGCGCGAACAGTGCGTCCGCCGCCGCACAGATCGTGCCCGCCGTGTCGATCATGTCA
This sequence comes from Streptomyces sp. NPDC047002, assembly GCF_040704505.1. NCBI lineage: Bacteria > Bacillati > Actinomycetota > Actinomycetes > Kitasatosporales > Streptomycetaceae > Streptomyces > Streptomyces sp. NPDC047002. Next base: position 10,425 of record NZ_JBEYWC010000019.1, on the reverse strand, counting down.
TCGACCAGGACACACACCCGGCCCTTCACATCACCGACCACCTCGTGCACCGTCACCTGATTCGCGACATCCTTGTCACGCCTCTTGTGCACGATCGCCAACGGCGCGCCCAACCGGTCGCACCACCGGTCCGCCACCCGCACCCGGCCCGCGTCGGGCGACACCACCGTCAGCTTCGACCTGTCCACCTTCTCGCCCACATAGTCCGCGAGCACCGGCAGCGCGAACAAGTGGTCCACAGGACCGTCGAAGAACCCCTGGATCTGGTCCGTGTGCAGATCCACCGTGAGGATCCGGTGCGCACCCGCCGTCTTCAGCAGATCCGCGATCAGCCGCGCCGAGATCGGCTCACGCCCGCGGTGCTTCTTGTCCTGCCGCGCATACCCGTAGAACGGCATGATCACCGTGATCGAACGGGCCGAGGCCCGCTTCAACGCATCGATCATGATCAGCGTCTCCATGACCCACTTGTTGATCGGAGCCGTATGGCTCTGGATCAGGAAACAGTCCGCCCCACGCGCCGACTCCTGGTAGCGCACATAGATCTCGCCGTTCGCGAAATCGAACGCCTTCGTGGGGACGATCCCGACACCCAACTGGTGCGCGACCTCCTCGGCCAGCTCGGGGTGGGCGCGGCCGGTAAAGAACATCAGCTTCTTCTCGCCGGTCGTCTTGATCCCGGTCACAGCACAGACTCCTCAGACGTGTCGGATGCTGCTGGACCCGACGTACCGGGACCGGTACCTGCGAGCCAGCCGAATCGTGCAGATATACCGTACGCGAGAGCGAGCGGCCGGGTACTGGCCAGCCCCGCTTCAGGCGCCGTTCGCCGACCCGTCGCCCGCCGCCTCCGCGGCCCGCGCCGCAGCAGAACCCGGCCGCTTGCGCGCCACCCAGCCCTCGATATTCCGCTGCTGGCCCCGCGCCACGGCCAACGAACCCGCCGGCACATCCTTCGTGATCACCGAACCGGCCGCCGTGTAGACACCGTCCCCCACCGTGACAGGCGCCACAAACATATTGTCCGACCCCGTCCGGCAGTGCGAACCGATCGTCGTGTGGTGCTTGCGCACCCCGTCGTAGTTCACGAACACACTCGCCGCCCCGATGTTCGTGAAATCACCGATCGTCGCATCCCCCACATACGACAGATGCGGCACCTTCGTCCCCTCACCCACCGACGCGTTCTTCATCTCCACATACGTGCCCGCCTTCGCCCGCACCCCCAGCCGCGTACCCGGCCGCAAATACGCGAACGGACCCACCTGCGCCTCGTCACCCACCACCGCGCCGTCCGCCACCGTGTTGTCCACCCGCGCGTCCACACCCACCACCGTGTCGTGCAGCCGCGAATTCGGACCCACCTCCGCACCGTCCCCAAGCCGCGTCGCACCCGAAAGCTGCGTGTTCGGATGCACCACCACATCCACCCCGAACTCCACACCCACACCCACCTGCACCGACGCCGGATCCACCACCGTCACCCCCGCGAGCATCGCCCGCTCCAGCAACCGCCGATTCAACAACCCCCGCGCCTCCGCCAACTGCACCCGGTTGTTGATCCCCACGATCTCCCGGAAGTCACCCGCCACCGACGCACCCACCCGGTGCCCCGCCCCCCGCAGAATCCCCAGCACATCCGTCAGATACTCCTCACCCTGACTGTTGTCCGTCCGCACCTTCCCCAGCGCGTCACCCAACAGCCTCCCGTCGAACGCGAACACCCCCGAATTGATCTCCCGGATCGCCCGCTGCCCCTCACTCGCGTCCTTGTGCTCCACGATCGCCGTCACCGCACCGCTCGCCGCATCCCGCACGATCCGGCCGTACCCCGAAGCATCCGGCACCTCGGCCGTCAGCACCGTGACCGCGTTCCCCTCCGCCTCATGCCCCGCCACCAGCGCGCCCAGCGTCCTGGCCGTCAGCAGCGGCGTGTCACCCGCGAGCACCACCACCGTCCCGTCCGGCACGGAACCCAGCTCGGCGAGCGCCGTACGCACCGCGTGCCCCGTACCGTTCTGCTCCGCCTGGAACGCCGTACGCACCCCACCGAACGCGCCCGCCAGGTGCTCCTCCACCTCCTCGCGCGCATGCCCCACGACCACGACGAGCTCTTGCGGCTCCAACGCACGCGAGGCCGCCACCACATGCCCCACGAGCGACCGCCCGCAGACCTCGTGCAGGACCTTCGGCGTCCTCGACTTCATACGCGTGCCTTCCCCCGCGGCGAGGACGACGACGGCGGCCGGGCGATTGGCGCTCACGGTGCACCTTTCGACTGTTCAGATGGTGGGACGTGGGCAGCTTAGCGGTCGCACCCACCCCGCAAACGGCCTCGGGCCCCGACCGCGCCGGCGGTCGGGGCCCGAGGTGGAGGCTCCCCTGCCAGGACTCGAACCTGGAACAAGTTATCCAAAGTAACCCGTGTTGCCTATTACACCACAGGGGATGGCTTAAGCCTCCAAACCGGACATTTCATCGGCCCGCCTTGGTGGCGTCCCTAACTATGCCGCACCACCAGCCTTCGATGCGACGGTATAGGTCCGCGCTCTGCTGTACGGCGATGATCAGGCAGCCTCGATAGTTTTCCCCCGAGTTCTTCCGGAGCGTCCTCGGATTGTGCTTCTTGAGCGTGGCTCGCTGAAACTGTGACCGGTCCATGCGCGTGAGCGCGGCCCAGTAGCTCTCGGCGCCCGGTACGTCCGCCGTCTCGTGAATGGAGAGGCGGAATCTGAGCCGGTCCCGCTCGATGCCCAACAAGTCAAGCCAGGCGAGGTAGAGGCCGATGACGTCGGGGTCGCTGTTGATGAAGACGGCGCGCTCCCGGCGGGCGTAGGTCTTGTCCTTGGACCCCTCGGCCCAGTACAGCGCCACGCCTGCCATGAAGAGTTCCCGATCGGTCATCGTGCCGATCTCTGCCAGCGCGGCTTCCTTGGTGCGCTGCCGCTCCTCGTCGCGGATCGGGAGTTCGCGGTCCCAGCGTTTGCGGGCGGCGAGCAGGCCCTGCTCCCTGGGATCGCGCCGCGGGGGCCGCGGCAGGTCGCGGACCCAGAGGGAGATGGAGCTCTTGGAGCAGCCGAGCCGCTGCTGGATGCGGTCGTAGGTGAGGCCCTGGCTGCGCAGTGCGCGGGCCTGTTCGCGGAGGTCGTCCCTGGCGCGGGCGCGTAAGGGGTTGTCGCTGAAGTCTGTGCTGTTCGGTGTGGCCATGCCGGGATCTTCTGCCGGACTCCCGGGCTCCGGTGGCGAGCGCCGATCAGTTCAGCAGTTCGAGCGAATGTTCACGTGCTGATCGAATGTGTGCCCGGGTGGCATACCGGTCGGTCACCGGAAAAGGGGATGCGCCCGCCTTTAGGGTGGACACATGACCACGACGGGGGCGTATCAGGAGACCGCGGGAGTGACCACCCGCGGTTACTGGTGGTGGGGGCGGCGGCGCAGCGTCGTCCTCGATGTGGGGCTGGCGCTGGTGTCGGCTCTGGAGTGTGCGGCGGAGGGCGGCAGGTTCGCGGGGGACGTGTCGCTGCCGGGGGCGCTGGGGGTGGTGCTGGGCTTCCTCGTGGGGGCCGTGGTAGTGGTGCGGCGCCGGTGGCCGTATGCGGTGGTGCTGGTCTCGGTGGCGGTGACGCCGGCCGAGATGGGGTTCGTGCTGGGCGTGCTCGGCTTGTACGCGCTGGCGTCGTCCGAGGCGCCGCGGCGGATCATCGCGGCGCTTTCCGGGATGTCGTTCGCTGCGACGTTCATCGTGACGTTTCTGCGGACGCGGCAGGAGATGGGGAGTCCGGGGTTCGACTCCGAGCCGTGGTATGTGCCGGTGCTGACGGTGCTGATCTCGGTGGGGTTCACGGCGCCGCCGGTGCTGCTCGGCCTGTATGTGGGGGCGCGGCGCCGGCTGATGGAGAGCCTGCGGGAGCGTGCGGACAGCCTTGAGCAGGAGTTGTCGCTGCTGGCCGACCGTGCGGAGCAGCGTGCGGAGTGGGCGCGTACGGAGGAGCGGACGCGGATCGCGCGGGAGATGCACGATGTGGTGGCGCACCGGGTGAGCCTGATGGTGGTGCATGCGGCGGCGCTGCAGGCGGTGGCGTTGAAGGATCCGCCGAAGGCGGTGAAGAACGCGGCGCTGGTGGGGGACATGGGGCGGCAGGCGTTGACGGAGTTGCGGGAGATGCTGGGGGTTCTGCGTACGGGGGAGGCGGCGGCCGCGCGGGAGGCGGCGGGGGTGCCGGCGCGCGGGCCCGGGCGGGAGCCTGTGGCGGAGGCCGCCGGGCCCGGGGCCGGTGCCGGGGCGGGGGTGCCGCTCGCCGCGGTGGGTGCGGCCGCTGCGGCTGCCGCGGCCGCGGCGGCGGGGGACGGGCCGTGTCTCGGGGACATCGAGTCGCTGGTGGGGCAGTCGCGGGACGCGGGAATGGCGGTGGAGCTTGTGGTGCAGGGGGAGGCGCGGTCGTATGCCCCCGAGGTGGAGCAGACGGCGTACCGCGTGGTGCAGGAGGCGCTGACGAACGCGCACAAGCACGCGGTGGGTGCGGAGGTGGTGGTGCGGCTCGCGTACCGGGGTGTGGAGGTGGCGATGCAGGTGGAGAACGGTCCATCGGTCGCCGGCGCGGTGGGCGCGGGCCTGCCGTCCGGCGGGAACGGCCTGGTGGGGATGCGGGAGCGGGTGACGGCGCTGGGTGGCGCGTTCGTGTCGGGCGGGACGGACGCGGGCGGTTTCCGGGTGTCGGCGGTGCTGCCGGACGCGGCGGGGGCGGCGGCGGAGGCCCGGTCGGCTTAGCCCTGGGGGCCGCCGGGGCCGGCGCCGGGCCGCGGGCCAGGACCGTCCCGGGCCCGCCCGCCCGGGATCGGTGTCAGCCGGTCGCGGGGGTGAGGCGTACGGGTGTGAGCCCGGTGATGAGCGTGCCGAGCGCGGTGTCGATGTCGGGGCCGAGGTACCAGTCGCCGGTGTGGTCGACGCTGTAGACGCGGCCCTCGCGGTCGATGGCGAGCACGGCCTGTCTGTCGCCTTCCTCGCCGAGCGGGCTGATCTCGGTGTCGAGGGAGCGGCCCAGGTCGGAGAGGGTGCGGGCGAGGTGGAGGGCGGCGAGCGGGTCGACGCGGAGCGCGGTGGGCGCGATCTGGCGGCCGGGGCCGAGCGGGGCGATGCGGAGGTTGCCGAATTCGGCCCAGGCCTCGACCGCGGCGGGGAAGACGCGGTGGCGGTGGCCGGCGGGGGTGATGTAGGCGCTGACGGTGTCGGCCCATTCCTCGGCCTGCTTGATGTCCCAGCGGCCCGGCTGCCATCCGGCTTCGCGGAGCGCGGCGTCGACGGGGACGGGGAAGCGGGTGGTGGAGAGGTCGGGCATGGATGGGTCTGCCGTTCTGCGTCGGGACCGCCGGTCGTCGTCGTGCCGGCGGTGGGGTGGTTCTGTCGCGGGGGCGGCCCGTACGCGGTCAGCCGGTCGCGGCCTGCTCGGCGGGGTCGACGTGGCGGACGCCGAAGTGGGCGAGGAGGGGGGTGCAGGAGCGGCAGGGCGGGTGGTAGGTGCCGTGGAGGGGGTCGCCGTCCTCGCGGATGCGGCGCGCGGTGACCTTGGCGTGTTTGAGGGAGCGGCGGGCCTCGCCGGGGGTGAGGGGTTTCTTGCGGGCCCGTTTGGAGCGGTTGTCCTCGGTGGTGGCGAGGTGGCGGGAGAGGAGGATCGCCTCGGCGCAGCGTCCGGTGAAGCGTTCCCGTTGGGCGGTGGGGAGGGTGTCGAGGAAGTCCTGCACGAGGGGGTGGAGCGCGGGCGGCCGGTCGGCCTTGCCCGCGGTGCAGGTGAGGGTCTCGCCGCGGACGGAGAGTGCGGCGGCGACCGCGGGCAGGATGCCGTCGCGCCGGTGGCCCTGGCGGGGCGGGAGGTGGGGTTCTGTGGTGCGCCAGCCGAGGCGGGGGTCGCCCTGGGGGTGCGGCGCTGTTCCCGGGGCCGCGGCGGCCTGCGGTGCGGCGCCCGCGGTCCCCACGGTCTGCGGTGTGGTCCCTGGTGTCCTCGGGATCGCGTCGGTCTGCGGGTCCTGCGGGTCCTGCGGGTCCTGGGTGCGGGGTGTTTCGTGCGGCTCTGTCGTTGGTGCGGTGCGCAATGTTCCGTGTCCCTCCCGTGCCCGCGGTGCGTCGTGTGCGGGCTCACGTCCCCCGGTTCGCGGGAACCCAGTTCGCGGGGAACCCGGTTCGCGGGAAACAGATTGCCAAATGAGGGCGGGAATCGGGTAGCGGGGGCGAACTTCGCGGCGTGCCGTCGTCGTACGGTCACGGAGCTGTGACGTTTGGTGAGCATTGTGGAGGTGTGGTGGCGATCTGGTGTTCACGGCCCGGTCGTGGGGGTGCGGGGCGGGCCGCCCGGCCAGGACCGGGCGGCGGTGCCACCGCTTAGGCTGTCCGGAACAGCCAGCTTCAGCAGGGGGCAACCGCCATGACGACAGGTCGGCTCGGGCAGCAAGCCGCGCCTCCGAACGCGGCGTACGCCGGGCAGGTCGTGCGTTTCCCGGACCCGGTGCGGGCCGCTCGCCATCCGGCGGGTGTGCGCGTGGACGGGGAGGGCTATCCGGATTTCGGCCCGTATGCGCGGGCGGCCGCCGAGGTCGCGGAGCCGCCCGAGGGCTTCGGCGTCGACGAGCTGCGGCTGACGGACTACGTGTCGGCGAACGCGGCGTTGAGCGCGGCGGGGCACGAGCTGTGGGACACGGTGGACGCGGTGGCGACACCGCACGGCTGGACGTGGCACCACGAGGCCCGTACGCGCAGGCTGCTGCTGGTCCCGGTGGAGGTGAAGGCGCTGCTGCGGCACCACGGGGGTCTCGCGACGGCGCCGGTCGACCACGGGAAGCGGGGGACGCGGCCGCTCCAGGAGACGCGGCCCGTGCATGTGCGGCTGCCGAAGTCGGGGCCCGCGGTGAGCGAGCAGCTGGTGGCGTCGGCCGAGGAGGAGCTCGGGTACCGCCTGCCGGGCGCGTACCGGGCGTTCCTGAAGGCGGCGGGCGGCTGCGCGCCGGTGGGGACGGCGCTGGACGCGGAGTTGGGGCTGCTGGTGGACCAGCCGTTCTTCACGGTGCGCGACGAGGCGGCCGTCAACGACCTGGTGTACGTGAACAAGTGCCTGCGCGACCATCTCACGAAGGACTACCTGGGGGTGGCGTTCGTGCAGGGCGGGCTGCTCGCGGTGAAGGTGCGCGGTGAGCGGGCGGGCTCGGTGTGGTTCTGCGCGCACGACGACGCGCGGGACCGGGACGGCTGGCCGGTGCAGGAGCGGGTGGAGCAGCTGCTCGTGCCGTGCGGTGAGGACTTCGACGCGTTCCTGCTGCGGCTGGCCGGCAATCCGCCGGAGCTGGGGACCGTGGCGAACCTGATGGTGGACGGCGGCTTCGCGCGCGCCGTCCCGGTGGAGGGGTGAGCGGCAGATGGTGACGTTCGCGCAGGCGCAGGAGCGCGCCGAGGAGTGGGTGAACGGCGATGTGCCGGCGTACCAGCACCGTGCGGTGCGGGTGCGGGAGTTCGACCTGGGGTTCGTGGCGTGGGCCGAGGACCGCGAGGGCGGGCCCGCGGTCGACGGCGGGCGGCAGCGGCTGGTGATCGCGCACGACAGCGGCGAGGTGACGCTGTGGCCGGGGCTCAGCGTCGGCGAGGTGATCCGCAGGTACGAGGAGGAGTACGGGGCCCGGGGTGCGGCGGAGCCCGCCGATGCGCCGCCGCCGGAGCGTATCGACCTGAACCAGACGTCGTTCCTGCTGACGCCGCCCGAGTGGCTTCAGGACGCGGCGGACAAGCTGGGCATCCCCGACCAGCGTGCGGGGGTGCAGGGCGCCACGCAGGGGGGCGGTGCGGGCACCGTCGAGGGCCCGTCCGCGCCGCCGGAGCCGGTGGCCGAGTCCGCGGGGGCGTCCGCGGGGCCGTCGTCCGCCGAGCCGGGGGACGGCCGGGCGGACGGTCCGGCCGCGCCGCCGCAGGTGTCGGCGGAGCAGCCGCCCTCACCGCCGTCGGCGGAGCAGCCGCCCGCGCCGGGCGCCGCGTCGCCGTCGACCGCCGCCCCGGCGCAGGGGCGGGCCGCCCCGCCGCGGGGGCCGGGCGCGGCTCCGGAGGCCACCGAGGAGTCGGGTGGCCGCCCTGCCGATACGGCTCCGCGTTCCGTGGCGGACCCGGCACCGGCGGCCGGTGGCGGGTCGGGTGCGGGTGGTGCGGGGGCCGCGCCCGCGCCCTGGGCGGGTGCGGACACGACCGCGGCGTCGGACAGCGGGTCGGTGCCGCTGCCCGCGACGGTGTTCGCACCGCCGCTGTCCGGCGCGGACGACGCGCCGGGGGTGCCCGCGGACGCGCCGACCGCGCTGATGGACGGGGGCAGCGGGCTGCCGCCGACCGCGGTCGGGCCTGCCGTGCCGCCCGCGTCCGGTGGGGCGCACGCTCCGCAGGGGCCGCCCGCGGCGCCCGGGGCCGACGCCTCGGCGGGGGACATCGCGGCGGGCGACATCGCGGCCGCGCCGACGAGCAAGGCCACGCCGCCGCCGCGGCGCGGGGGAGGGCCGGCGACGCCGCCGCCGCCCGCGCCGCCCGGCGCGCCGGGTGCGGCGGGCGGCTATGTGCCGACGCAGCTGGTGTCGGCGCAGGGCGCCCCGCACACCTCCCGGCCGCCGGGCCCGCCGGGACCGCCCGCGCCTCCCGGACCGCCTGGACCCCCGGCGCCTCCCGGGCCTCCCGGGCCTCCCGGGGCGCCGGGGGTGCCGGGGATGCACCACGCGGCGACCGTGTTCGCCGACCCGCAGGCGGGCGGGCCGCCCCCGCCGCCCCCGCCCCCGCCCCCGCCGGGAATCCCGTCCGCGCCGGGGCCCGCGCCTGCGCCCGGCCCCGGACCCGTACCCGGAGCCGGCCCCCTGCCAGGACCGCCGCAGGCACCGGCGGCGCCGTACGGCTACCCGCAGGCGCCGCCAGGCGTGCCGGTGGTCGGGCCCGGCTACCAGGCGGTGCTGCGCTACCGCGCGCCCGACGGCTCCGAGGCGCAGCTGATCCGGCGCTCGGCGCCGGGCACCCCGCACCCGGAGTGGCAGATCCTGCACGAGTTGCGGGCCATGAACGTGCCGCCGCAGCAGGTGCTCGAACTCCACACGGAGCTGGAGTCGTGCGAGCTGCCCGGCGGTTACTGCGCGCGGATGATCCGCGAGATGTGGCCGCAGGTGCGGATCACCAGCGTCGCGCCGTACGGGCAGGACCATGCGGGCCGTCGCCAGGGGATGCAGCATCTGCTCACGCACCAGGGCGAGTTGCACCAGGTTGCCGACGGCCCCGCGCGCCCGGCGCCGGTGCGGGCGCCGCTGCCGCAGGTGCCGCCTGCGCCGGCGGTGCCGCCGCAGGCGATCCAGCAGGAGATGCTGGGCGCGTTCGGGCCTCAGGGCGTCTGCCGCTACGACCAGCGTGCCGTCTCCCGGCAGGGCGTGCCCGAGGTGGTGGCGCAGACGCTCGTGTGGGCGGGGCTGCCCGCCGACTTCGGGCCGTTCTTCTGGGCGCAGCCCGCGCAGCCGGTGATTCCGACGCTGGCCGAGGTGGCGGCGCAGCGGCAGGTCGCCGCCGCGTCCGACGCCTCCTCGTACCTCGTGGTGGGCACGGACTTCGGGCGGGCGCTGTGCGTGCAGTACGGCACGGCGCACATCATGGCGGTGCCGGTGGAAGCGGGCCCCGAAGGCGCCCCGGCCGCACCGCAGTTCGTCAACACGAGCCTGCCGCAGTTCGCCCGGTGCATGGCGATGCTCGGCCGCATGTGGCGGCTGCGCTTCGGCCTGACGCCCGAGCAGGCGGGCCGCTGGACGGTCGACTTCCAGGCCCAGCTGGCCTCCCTGGACCCGGCGGCGCTCGGATCCCCCGAGAGCTGGTGGTCGGTCCTCCTGGAACAAATGTGGGACGGCCTCCTCTGACCCACCGACCCCGCCCGGGCCACCCCGGGCGGGGCGCCGCAGACGCCACATCACGGGCCAGCCAACCGCTGCCCGTTGAGAGACGGCCACGGCCCGCCCTACCGTGGAGCCGTACGGGCACGGCGTCCCGGAGAAGCATTACGGCAGGGAAGCCCGTGATCGATCTGCCGGGCGCGAAGGGCGGCCACGGCTCAGGGGGTGGCAGGTGAGTGCGGTGCCTGTCGATCCGGCGGAGATTCCTCAGTTCACCGGTGATCTGGAGCAGTTGGAGTCGGATGTCACCGGTCTGAGGACGAATGCGTCGTTGTGGCGTACCTCGGGTGGGGATGTCGATTCCGATTTCCAGGGCCTGTCCGCTTTCTACAGGGCTCCTGAGGCGGAGGAGTTGTTTGCGACGACGCGTCCGGTGGCGGTGAAGTCGGATGCGTTTGCGACGCAGTTGGAGAGTGTGGGTGCGGCGCTGGATGCGTATGCGGGTGAGGTGCGGCCGCTGGCGGCGCGGTTGAGGCAGCTCAAGCAGCAGGC
>NZ_JBEYWC010000018.1:0-133688 GCF_040704505.1 Streptomyces sp. NPDC047002 | reverse complement strand
GCCCGGTTACATTCCGAACCCGGAAGCTAAGCCTTATTGCGCCGATGGTACTGCAAGGGGGACCTTGTGGGAGAGTAGGTCGCCGCCGAACAATTATTGAATAAAGAGGGAGGGCCCGCGCCGGGTGGTGCGGGCCCTTTCTGCGTTGTACCAGCCCCCGTCGCCATGGGCGGCCACCCTGCGGGTAGGGTCAGGTGGCATCGTCAGATCGTTCCCACAGGAGGCCCCCGGGTGGAGGTCCAGGAGACCCGCGTACAGACGGACCGGGTGCTCACCGTCCCGAACATTCTCAGCATGGCTCGCCTGGTCGGCGTACCGGTGTTCCTGTGGTTGATCCTCCGGCCGGAGTTCGGACAGTCCAAGGCCGACGGCTGGGCGCTGCTCGTGCTCGCGTTCAGCGGCGTCAGCGACTACCTCGACGGCAAGCTCGCCCGGCGCTGGAACCAGATCAGCAGCCTGGGGCGGCTCCTCGACCCCGCCGCCGACCGGCTCTACATTCTCTCGACCCTCGTCGGGCTTACCTGGCGGGACATCCTGCCGCTGTGGCTCACCGCCGTACTTTTGGCGCGCGAGCTGATGCTCCTCGTCATGGTGGGCATTCTCCGCAGGCACGGCTATCCGCCGCCCCAGGTGAACTTCCTGGGGAAGGCGGCTACCTTCAACTTGATGTACGCCTTCCCGCTGCTGTTGCTCAGTGACGGAAGTGGGTGGCTTGCGTCACTCGCCGAAGTTTTCGGATGGGCGTTCGCAGGATGGGGTACAACCCTCTATTGGTGGGCAGGGATTCTGTACGTGGTCCAGGTCCGCCGGCTTGTCAGCGCAGACGCGGTGACCGGCTGATCCCGTCACAGTGGCCTTGCAGCGTCGCAGAGCCGCCCGCCTGACGCCAGGCCCGGTGAGCCCTGACGGGTGAAGTCGGCGAGATCGTCTCTTCGAGGAGGACGCTTCCGACATGAAGGCCGTCGTAATGGCCGGTGGTGAAGGTACTCGGCTTCGCCCCATGACCTCAAGCATGCCCAAGCCGCTCCTGCCGGTGGCCAACCGGCCGATCATGGAGCACGTGCTGAGGTTGCTCAAGCGCCATGGACTGACCGAGACCGTGGTGACCGTGCAGTTCCTCGCGTCACTCGTCAAGAATTACTTCGGTGACGGCGAGGAACTGGGCATGGAGCTCAGCTACGCCAACGAGGAAAAGCCGCTCGGCACCGCCGGCAGCGTGAAGAACGCGGAGGCGGCCCTCAAGGACGACGCCTTCCTCGTCATCTCCGGCGATGCACTCACCGACTTCGACCTGACCGACCTCATCGCCTTCCACAAGGAAAAGGGCGCCCTCGTCACCGTGTGCCTCACGCGGGTCCCGAATCCGTTGGAATTCGGCATCACGATCGTGGACGAGGAAGGGAAGGTCGAGCGCTTCCTGGAGAAGCCGACCTGGGGCCAGGTCTTCTCCGACACGGTGAACACCGGGATCTACGTGATGGAGCCCGAGGTCTTCGACTATGTCGAGGCCGATGTTTCCGTCGACTGGTCGGGCGACGTCTTCCCGCAGCTCATGAAGGAGGGCAAGCCGATCTACGGCTACGTCGCCGAGGGCTACTGGGAGGACGTGGGCACCCACGAGAGCTACCAGAAGGCGCAGGCCGACGTCCTGGAGGGCAAGGTCGACGTCGAGATCGACGGCTTCGAGATCTCGCCCGGCGTCTGGGTCGCCGAGGGCGCCGAGGTCCACCCCGACGCGGTACTGCGCGGGCCCCTGTACATCGGGGACTACGCGAAGGTCGAGGCCGGCGCCGAGATCCGGGAGCACACGGTCATCGGCTCCAACGTGGTCGTGAAGTCCGGTGCCTTCGTCCACCGGTCCGTCGTCCACGACAACGTCTACATCGGCCAGCAGTGCAACCTCCGGGGCTGCGTCATCGGCAAGAACACCGACGTCATGCGGGCCGCGAGAATCGACGACGGCGCGGTCATCGGCGACGAGTGCCTGGTCGGCGAGGAGTCGATCATCCAGGGCAATGTCCGCGTCTACCCGTTCAAGACGATCGAGGCAGGCGCGTTCGTCAACACGTCGGTGATCTGGGAGTCGCGAGGACAGGCGAATCTGTTCGGCGCGAGGGGCGTCTCCGGCATCCTGAATGTGGAGATCACCCCGGAGCTGGCCGTACGGCTCGCCGGGGCGTACGCCACGACGCTGAAGAAGGGCTCCACGGTCACCACGGCCCGTGACCACTCGCGTGGTGCGCGCGCCCTCAAGCGGGCCGTGATCTCGTCGCTCCAGTCCAGCGCCATCGACGTGCGCGACCTGGAGAACGTGCCCCTGCCGGTCGCCAGGCAGCAGACAGCGCGCGGCAGCGCGGGCGGCATCATGATCCGTACGACGCCGGGTGTGCCGGACTCCGTCGACATCATGTTCTTCGACGAGCGGGGCGCCGACCTCTCCCAGGCGAAGCAGCGCAAGCTCGACCGGGTCTACGCGCGCCAGGAGTACCGCAGGGCGTTCCCCGGCGAGATCGGCGACCTCCAGTTCCCGTCCAGCGTCTTCGACTCGTACACCGGTGCGCTGCTGCGCAGCGTCGACACGACGGGCATCGCCGAGGCCAACCTCAAGGTCGTCGTCGACGCGTCGAACGGCAGCGCGGGGCTCGTCCTGCCCAGCCTGCTCGGCCGGCTCGGCGTCGACTCGCTGACCATCAACCCGGGCCTCGACGAGTCCAGGCCCACGGAGACCCCCGAGTCCCGCAGGTCCGGGCTCGTACGGCTCGGTGAGATCGTGGCGTCGGCGCGGGCCGCTTTCGGTGTGCGCTTCGACCCCGTCGGTGAGCGACTTTCCCTCGTGGACGAGCGAGGCAAGATCATCGAGGACGACCGGGCGCTGCTCGTCCTGCTCGACCTGGTCGCCTCCGAGCGGCGCAGCGGCCGCGTCGCGCTGCCGGTGACGACGACGCGGATCGCCGAGCAGGTCGCCGCGTACCACGGCACCCAGGTCGAGTGGACGACGACGTCGCCCGACGACCTGACGCGGGTGGGCCGCGAGGAGACCACGATCTTCGGCGGCGATGGCAGGGGCGCCTTCCTGGTGCCGGAGTTCAGCAGCGTGCTGGACGGCTCCGCGGCGTTCGTGCGGCTGATCGGCCTGGTGGCGCGTACGCAGCTCACCCTCAGCCAGATCGACGCGCGCATCCCGCGGGCCCACGTCCTGCGGCGCGACCTGGCGACACCGTGGGCCGTCAAGGGCCTTGTGATGCGGACTGTCGTGGAGGCCGCAGCCGACCGGCAGGTGGACATCACGGACGGCGTGCGGGTCGTGGAGGCCGACGGGCGGTGGGTGATGGTGCTGCCCGACCCGGCGGAGGCCGTCACGCACCTGTGGGCCGAGGGACCGGACGACGCGTCCGCGCAGGCCCTGCTCGACGAGTGGTCGACCATCGTGGACAGCGCAGGGCACTGACCGCCCGCCTGCAGCCGCTGCCGACCGGCCGGCGTCCACGGACGCGGGCCGGTCCGCTGTGCGGGGCCGTGTCGGTGGCGGGCGCGGCGACATGCGACGATGTGCGGCATGCCGCAGCAGTCCCCCACACGGAGCACCGAAGCGGGGCGCCCGCGTCCCGACGCTTCGATGTCGCTGCTGACCAACGTGATGGACCACAGCCTCGACGACGGGTACGCCGAGGCGGCGGCGCGCAAGCGCGCGGGGGACGGCGCTCTGCCGCGCACCCTGCGGGCCAAGCTCTGGCTCGGCGGCGGCCTCGTGCTGGCCGCGCTCGTGGTCACCCTGGGCGCCGCGCAGACCCGCCACGCGGCGCCGGTCGTGGCCAAGGAGCGCCAGGAGCTGATCGACCGGGTCGGCAGCGAGACCCGGCACGCCGACTCGCTGGAGCGTGAGGTGGACGGGCTGCGGGCGGACGTCGGCCGCCGCCAGCAGGCCGCGCTGCAACAACACGGTGGCGCCTCAGGACAGTTGGTGTCGCTGCTGGCTGGTGCTACCGCGGTGCACGGGCCCGGCGTGAAACTCGTCGTGGACGACGCCAAGGACTCGGTGTCGGGCGGCGACGGCGGCCCGCGCGAGAACGACGACTTCTCCGACACGGGCCGGGTGCGCGACCACGACCTGCAGCGCGTCGTGAACGGCCTCTGGTCGTCGGGTGCCGAGGCCGTCTCCGTCAACGACCAGCGGCTCACGGCGCTTTCTGCCATCAGGGCAGCGGGGGACGCCATACTGGTCGACAACAGGCCACTGGTGCCGCCGTACACGGTGCTCGCCGTGGGGGACGGCGCGAAGCTCGCCTCCGCCTTCCGCGGCAGCGCAGACGGCAGGTATCTGGCGTCGCTCAAGAGCGACTTCGGCATCCGCACGTCCCTGTCCGCGCAGGACGACGTGCGGCTGCCCGCAGCGCCGAGCCTGATCGTGAGGACCGCGGAGCCGGTGCCGTCCGGCGGAGGTTCGCCGTCCGCCGCAGCGAGCCCGGGTGATGCCGGGGAGACCGGGAAGACAGGGAAGGGCACATCGTGATCGCCGTACTTGGCCTCGTCATAGGAGTCGTGGTCGGGCTGTTCGTCCGGCCCGAAGTACCGGCGGTGGTCGAGCCCTACCTGCCGATCGCCGTCGTCGCCGCGCTCGACGCGGTCTTCGGCGGCCTGCGCGCCATGCTCGACGGCATCTTCGTGGACAAGGTGTTCGTGGTGTCGTTCCTGTCCAACGTGGTGGTGGCCGCGCTGATCGTGTTCCTCGGCGACAAGCTCGGCGTCGGGGCGCAGCTGTCCACCGGCGTCGTCGTCGTGCTCGGCATCCGGATCTTCTCCAACGCCGCGGCGATCCGCCGGCACGTGTTCAGGGCCTGACGCCGATGAGTACCCCGCAGCCCCCGGGCGCCCAGGGCCAGGACACGCCGCCGGAGGGCAGACCGCAGGCCGCCGGCAGGCAGCGGCTCGCCGCAGGACTGTGGCCGCCGCGCGTCACCCGGGCCCAACTCACGGTCGCGGTGCTGTTGTTCGTGCTGGGCCTCGGTCTCGCCGTCCAGGTCAGGTCGCACAGCGACGACAGCGCGTTGCGCGGCGCGCGCCAGGAGGATCTTGTCCGTATCCTCGATGAACTGGACAACCGCACACAGCGTCTTGAGGACGAGAAGCAGGATCTGGTGGATCAGCGTACGGGTCTTGAGAACAGTTCGGACCAGGCGGAGGAGGCGCGCAGGCAGACGCGTGAGAAGGAGCAGCAACTCGGCATCCTCGCCGGCACGACGGCGGCGCAGGGCCCCGGGATCACCCTGACCGTGCAGGACGCGCGGCACACGGTGGAGGCCGACATGCTGCTCGACACGGTCCAGGAACTGCGGGCGGCGGGCGCCGAAGCCATCCAGGTGAACGGCGTACGCGTCGTCGCCGACACCGACTTCACGGGAACGGGGGGTGACATCGCGGTGGACGGCAAGGCCGTACGGCCTCCCTACCGGTTCACGGCGATCGGCCGTCCCCAGGACCTGGAGCCGGCGCTCAACATCCCGGGCGGAGTGGTGCAGACATTGGAGAAGGAGCAGGCCACGGCCACCGTGACCGGCTCGTCGAAGGTGGTCGTGGACGCCTTGCGACCGGCGAAGCAGCCTGGCTACGCTCGGTCGTCCTCCCGGTGACGCGGGGGTGCATGGCGCAGGTGCCGCGCGGGCAAGAGGTTGCGGGGGGTCGACGCACGATCAGCGTGATGTGTGGTGGAAACTGTCCGGTGTATGCGGACACTGTCAAGATGTCCGGGTCGGCAGGCGTGTTCAGTGAGATGTCGTCCTGCCCCACGGGCGGGTCTGTTTCGGTCAAGGGGAATCGCCCGTGAATTGGTTTGCGAAGTTGTTCGGCAAGAAGACGCGCGAGGAGGGCGGCAGCGCCCGTCACCGTGCGTCGCGGCAGGGGCAGGACGAGGAGCAGGGCGGCGGCCGGCCCCTCTTCCGCGACGAGGTGGGCGGTCCCGCGGGCACCGGCGCGTCGTCTGTTGACCCTGCTGGGCAAGGCCGCATAGGTTTCGGGGAACCGTCAACCTCAAGTACGAGTGGAGACTTTCCCACGGCCTCGTTCGCGACCGATCCTCGGGCGGGGCAGCCACGGCAGGAGGACCCCGCCATGTCGGCCCTGGTTTGCTCAAGATGCGGGCATCGGAACGCCGAGGCCAGCCGTTTCTGCTCGAACTGCGGCGCACCGCTGCGCGCCGGTGTGCCGAGTGAGCGCGCCTCCGAGACGACGTCCACGATCTCCATCTCCGGTCTCGAGGCGTACGACCCGGAGACCACCGGGCAGACGCAGCTGCCCACGCTCAGCCCCGAGGCCCAGGCGGCCGTCGAGGCGCTCCCGTTCGGCTCGGCGCTGCTGATCGTCCGCAGGGGCCCCAACTCGGGCAGCCGCTTCCTGCTGGACGGCGAGCTGACGACGGCGGGACGCCATCCGCAGAGCGACATCTTCCTGGACGACGTGACGGTCTCGCGCCGCCACGTGGAGTTCCGCAGGGGTACCGACGGGCTGTTCACCGTCTCCGACGTCGGCAGCCTCAACGGCACCTACGTCAACCGTGAGCGGATCGACTCGGTCCTGCTGGCGAACGGCGACGAGGTCCAGATCGGCAAGTACCGACTGGTCTTCTACGCGAGCCAGCGGGGCGTGTGACCCCCGGAGGGCACGTGTTGCGTACACCGAAGGGCGGTGCCGACCGCGGCACCGCCCCGGCGGCCGAGCCGCTGGTGAGCATCGGAGCGGTGCTCGTGCGGCTGCGCGACGAGTTCCCCGAGGTCACGATCTCGAAGATCCGCTTCCTTGAGGCCGAAGGGCTGGTGGAGCCGCGCAGGACCCCGTCCGGGTACCGCAAGTTCAGCTCCCAGGACGTCGAGCGGCTCGCCCTGGTGCTGCGCATGCAGCGGGACCACTATCTTCCCCTGAAGGTCATCAAGGAGCATCTGGAGGCCCTCGGGCGCGGCGAGCAGGTGGCGCTGCCCGGGCCCCAGCGGGACCGCGACACGTGGTCCGTGGCCGCGGTCCCCGAGCAGGAGGGGCCGACGGCCGCCCGGGTGGGGCGCGCCGAGCTGCTCGCCGCGCTCGAGGTGCCGGCGGACGACCTCGACGAGTGGGAGTCGTACGGGCTGATCGCGGCGCAGCCCGACGGCAGCTACGACGCGGACACCGTCCAGGTGGCCCGGCTGGTGGCGGATCTCGGCCGTTTCGGCCTCGAACCCCGCCATCTGCGGATCATGAAAGCGGCCGCCGAGCGCGAGGCCGGGCTGGTCGAGCAGGTCGTCGCGCCGCTGCGCCGGCACCGTAATCCGCAGACCAGGGCCCATGCGGAGGCCACCACCCGGGAGCTTGCCGGGCTCTCCGTACGGCTGCACGCGGCCCTGGTGCGCACCGCGCTCCATGGCCGGCTGCACTGATCCCGACGGTGCCCGACTACCCAAACCCGCACGGCACGTCCTAGGGTTGCTGTGTGAACGAGCTCGACGTTGTGGGTGTCCGGGTGGAAATGCCCTCCAACCAGCCGATCGTGCTCCTGCGCGAAGTGGGAGGCGATCGGTACCTCCCCATCTGGATCGGACCTGGGGAGGCCACCGCCATTGCCTTCGCACAGCAGGGCATGGCACCGGCGAGACCGCTGACGCACGACCTTTTCAAGGATGTCCTCGAAGCGGTGGGCCAGGAGCTCACGGAAGTACGCATCACGGACCTCCGCGAAGGGGTCTTCTACGCGGAACTGGTCTTCGCCAGCGGAGTCGAGGTGAGTGCGCGGCCGTCCGACGCCATAGCGCTCGCCCTGCGCACGGGAACGCCGATCTACGGCAGCGACGGTGTCCTTGACGACGCCGGGATCGCGATCCCCGACGAACAGGAGGACGAGGTGGAGAAGTTCCGCGAGTTCCTCGACCAGATCTCGCCGGAGGACTTCGGGACGAACAGCCAGTGAGGTGCCGGTCGGCGCACCGGCGGCCAACTCGGCCGCGCGGGGCGCCGATCCGGTGGCCGGAGGGCCGCGGAGGAGCGGCTATCATGCTCTGGCGCAGACAATTCGAGGAGCCATTCCCCGGAACGGGGCACGCTAAACCACCCTCAGGGTGATTATCACTCGGCGTGGCGAGTGCGGCGATCGTTGACGCACCCCGAGTGACTGCCTACCGTCGTGAAGGCAGGTCAAGGACGGAGGGTCGGCGTGAGAAGCAGCGGCGACGGTACGACGGCGAGCGCGTACCGGCTTCACGGCAGTTCGGTCGACCCCACGCACGAGAGTGTCGGGTACCGCGGGCCCACGGCCTGCGCGGCGGCCGGTATCACCTACCGCCAGTTGGACTACTGGGCGCGCACCGGCCTGGTCGAGCCCAGCGTGCGGCCCGCCTACGGCTCGGGCACGCAGCGCCTCTACGGCTTCCGCGACGTCGTCGTGCTGAAGATCGTCAAGCGTTTCCTCGACACGGGCGTGGCCCTCCAGAACATCCGGGCGGCCGTCCAGCACCTGCGGGACCGCGGCTTCAAGGACCTGGACCGGATGACGCTCATGTGCGACGGCGCGACCGTCCACGAGTGCACGTCGCCCGACGAGGTCGTCTCGCTGCTCCAGTGCGGTCAGGGCGTCTTCGGGATCGCCGTGGGCGTGGTGTGGCGGGACGTGGAGGCGGCGCTCTCGCAGCTGCACGGCGAGCGTGTCGACACCGGCGAGACCCTGGTCGGCAACAACCCGGCGGACGAGCTGGCGCGCAGGCGCCGGGACCGGGCGGTCTGACCCGGACTGTCCGAACCGGCGCCGTCCGGCCCGGGGACGGCCCCGGCCCGAGGGCCGCGTGTCCGTCGGACGCCGTTGTCGGACCCGTGCGGCAGCATCGGGGGTATGAGACGCGCGCCGACCATCCTCCACCTGGACATGGACGCGTTCTATGCCTCGGTGGAGCAGGCGTCCAAGCCGAGCCTGCGGGGCAAGGCAGTCGTCGTGGGCGGGCTCGGGCCGCGTGGCGTGGTGGCGACGGCCTCGTACGAGGCGCGGCGGTTCGGCGTCCACTCGGCGATGCCGATGGCGCAGGCCAGGCGGCTCGCGCCGCACGCCGCGTATCTGGTGCCGCGCTTCACGCTCTACCGCGCGATCAGCGGGCAGGTGATGGAGCTGCTGGGGCGCCTCTCGCCGCTCGTGGAGCCGCTCAGCCTCGATGAGGCGTTCGTGGACCTGGAGGCAGGCGGCACGGCCTGGGACAGCGCCTCGGCGCGGGCCACGGGGGAGCGGCTGCGGGCGGACATCAGGGCGGTGACGGGGCTGAGCGGTTCTGTGGGGCTCGCCGGCTCCAAGATGCTCGCGAAGATCGGCTCGGAGGAGGCCAAGCCCGACGGCCTCGTGGTCATCGAGCCCGGCACGGAGCGCGGGCTGCTCGGGCCGATGCCGGTGCGCACGCTGCCCGGCGTGGGGCCCGCGACGGGCGACCACCTGCGGCGCGCGGGCATGACGACGGTGGCGCACCTCGCCGAGGCCGGCGAGGACGAGCTGGTGCGTCTTGTGGGCAGGGCGCACGGCCTGTCGCTGTACCGGATGGCGCTCGGCCTGGACGAGCGGCCCGTCGTCTCCGACCGGGACGCCAAGTCGGTCTCCGTGGAGGACACCTTCGACGTCGACCTGCACGACCGGGTGCGGGTGCGCGCCGAGGTGGACCGGCTCGCCGAGCGCTGCGTGCAGCGGCTGCGGGCCGCCGGCAGGTCCGGCAGGACGGTGGTGCTGAAGGTCCGCAGGTACGACTTCTCGACGCTGACGCGCTCCGAGACGCTGCGCGGGCCCACGGACGACGTCTCGGTGGTGCGGGAGGCCGCGGGGCGGCTGCTCGACGCCGTGGACACCACGGGCGGCGTGCGGCTGCTGGGGGTGGGCGTCACTGGGCTCGCCGACTTCACCCAGGAGGACCTGTTCGCGCAGGCGGGCCCGGGGGCCGCGATGGACGCGCCGGCCGCCCTGCCCGACGAGCCCGCCGCGGCGGCGGAGCCGCCGCCGCAGACCCCGCAGGAGCCGGCGGCTACGGCCCGCAGGGAGCGGCGCTACCAGGCGGGACACGACGTGCGCCACGCCGAGTACGGGCCGGGATGGGTGCAGGGCAGCGGGGCGCGCCGGGTCACGGTGCGCTTCGAGGAGCCGGGCTCGGCGGTGGGGCGGGTGCGGACGTTCTGGCTGGACGACCCGGACCTGGAGCCGTCGGATCCGCTGCCGCTTGTGCCCGGGGACGGCCGGGAGGCGAGCGGCTAGCGGCCGCAGGGAGGCGCGGGCCGGAAAGGCGTGGGAGCCGGGGGCCGGGTGCCGGGGAGGGGCGGTCAGTCCTCCTGGCCGGCGACCCGGCCGAAGTCGCGTTCCGCGTCCCGGTCGGAGAGGGAGGCCGGGTGCTCGGGCGGGGCGGCGGGCGGCAGTTCGAGGCCGTAGTGGTGGTAGAGCTGCAGCTCCTGCTCGGGGGAGAGGTGGCGGCCCACGCCGAAGTCCGGGGCGTCCTTGATGAGGGAGCGCTCGAAGGGGACCCGCAGGGTGTTGTCCTCAAGGCTGCTGGGTTCGAGGGGGACGAACGCGTCCCTGCTGAACAGGCCCGTGCGGACGGCGGCCCACTCGGGGAGCCCGGTGGCGTCGTCCAGGTAGACCTCGTCCACCGTGCCGATCTTGTGCCCCGCGCTGTCGAACGCCTTGCGGCCGATCAGACTGCGCGGATCGATGTCGGTCTCCACGGTGCCTCCCATAGGTCGCATCTGAAGCAAATACTACAAAAAGGTGCCTCTGGTGGCGCGCCCGGCGGGCGCCGGGAGGGGGTGGGCGTGAGGCAGCGCACCAGGGCCGGAGGCGACTGCGCTGGTAGGCTGGCAGAGGCCACTGACCCCGCGCGGGAGAGTCCTCCGGCAGCCCGCCGGAGGCGCCGAAGGAGCAAATCCTCCCCGGAATCTCTCAGGCATCCCGTACCGCGCGGACGAGGTCACTCTGGAAAGCAGGACGGGCGCCGACGGCTTCCGCCCTCACCGACGGTGAAAACCGTCCCGCGGCGCGCCGCGCGGGGCAGGTGAAGCTCTCAGGTCCATGACAGAGGGGGAGGCCGTCCGGGTACCGCTCGCCGCCGAGCGGAGCCCCACGCAGGTCGCGCCGACCAGGAGGCCCTCCGCACATGACCGCCCACCGCAAGACGCTCGCACAGCTGGAGCGCGGCATCCCCTTCGAAGCCCGCCACATCGGACCCGACGCGGCGGCCCAGGCCAAGATGCTCGCCCAGATCGGCTACGGGTCGCTGGACGAGCTGACCTCCGCAGCCGTCCCCGACGTGATCAGGAGCGCCGACGCGCTGAACCTGCCGGGCGCCCGTACCGAGGCCGAGGTGCTGGCCGAGCTGCGCTCGCTCGCCGACCGCAACCAGGTGCTCGCGCCGATGATCGGGCTCGGCTACTACGGCACGTACACGCCGCCGGTGATCCTGCGCAACGTGCTGGAGAACCCGGCCTGGTACACCGCCTACACCCCGTACCAGCCGGAGATCTCGCAGGGGCGCCTCGAGGCGCTGCTCAACTTCCAGACGATGGTCGCCGATCTGACGGGGCTGCCCACCTCGGGCGCCTCGCTCCTCGACGAGGGCACCGCGGCTGCCGAGGCGATGGCCCTCGCGCGCCGTGTCGGCAAGGTCAAGGAGGGCGTCTTCCTGGTCGACGCCGACGCCCTGCCCCAGACCGTCGCCGTGATCCGAACGCGCGCGGAACCCACCGGCGTCGAGGTCGTCGTGGCGGACCTGGGCGACGGCATCCCCGCCGAGGTCGCCGAGCGCGGCGTCTTCGGCGTCCTGCTCCAGTACCCGGGCGCGTCGGGCGCCGTGCGCGACCCGCGGCGCGTGATCGAGCAGGCCCACGAGCTCGGCGCGATCGTCACCGTCTCCGCCGACCTGCTCGCCCTCACCCTGCTCACCCCGCCGGGCGATCTCGGCGCCGACATCGCGGTCGGCACCACCCAGCGCTTCGGCGTCCCCATGGGCTTCGGCGGGCCGCACGCCGGCTACATGGCCGTCCGTGAGAAGTTCGCCCGCAGCCTGCCGGGGCGCCTCGTCGGCGTCTCCGTGGACGCCGACGGGGAAAAGGCGTACCGGCTCGCCCTCCAGACCCGCGAGCAGCACATCCGCCGCGAGAAGGCCACCAGCAACATCTGCACCGCGCAGGTGCTGCTCGCCGTCATGGCCGGCATGTACGCCGTCTACCACGGGCCCGACGGGCTGCGCGACATCGCGCGCCGCACCCACAGGTACGCCGCCGTCCTCGCCGCAGGTCTGCGGGCCGGCGGCGTCGAGGTCACCGAGGACGCCTACTTCGACACGCTCACCCTGCGCGTGCCCGGCCGGGCCGCCGAGGTCGTGGCGGCGGCCCGCGAGGGCGGCGTCAACCTGCGGCTCGTCGACGCCGACCACGTCTCCGCGGCCTGCGACGAGACCACGGGCCGCGCCCAGCTGGTCGCCGTGTGGAGTGCCTTCGGCGTGCCGGGCGGCGCCGAGCACATCGAGGCGCTGGACGCCGAGGCGGCCGACGCGCTGCCCGAAGCCCTGCTGCGCACCGGCGAGTACCTCACCCACCCGGTCTTCCACAACCACCGCTCCGAGACGTCCATGCTGCGCTACCTGCGCCGGCTCTCGGACCGGGACTACGCGCTCGACCGCGGCATGATCCCGCTCGGCTCCTGCACCATGAAGCTCAACGGCACCACCGAGATGGAGCCCGTCACCTGGCCCGAGTTCGGCGCGCTGCACCCCTTCGCGCCGATCGAGCAGGCACAGGGCTACCTCACCCTCGTCCGGGAGCTGGAGGAGCGCCTCGCCGAGGTCACCGGCTACGACGCGGTGTCGCTCCAGCCCAACGCGGGCTCCCAGGGCGAGCTCGCGGGCCTGCTCGCGGTCCGCGCCTACCACCGGGCCAACGGCGACACGCACCGCACCGTCTGCCTGATCCCGTCCTCCGCGCACGGCACCAACGCGGCCAGCGCCGTCATGGCGGGCATGAAGGTCGTCGTCGTGAAGACCAGCGAGTCCGGCGACGTCGACGTCGAGGACCTGCGCGCCAAGATCGGGCAGCACGGCGACGAGCTGGCCGTCCTCATGGTCACCTACCCGTCCACGCACGGCGTGTTCGAGGAGCAGATCGGCGACGTGTGCGCCGCCGTGCACGACGCGGGCGGCCAGGTCTACGTCGACGGCGCCAACCTCAACGCCCTGGTGGGCCTCGCCAAGCCGGGCCGCTTCGGCTCGGACGTCTCCCACCTCAACCTGCACAAGACGTTCTGCATCCCGCACGGCGGCGGCGGCCCCGGCGTCGGCCCGATCGGCGTGCGCGCGCACCTCGCGCCGTACCTGCCCAACCACCCGCTCCAGAGCGCCGCGGGCCCCGAGACCGGTGTCGGGCCCGTGTCGGCCGCGCCGTGGGGCTCCGCCGGCATCCTGCCGATCTCCTGGGCGTACGTGCGGCTCATGGGCGGCGAGGGCCTGGCCCGCGCCACCCAGGTCGCGGTGCTCGCGGCGAACTACGTCGCCAAGCGCCTCGAACCCCACTACCCGGTGCTCTACACGGGCCCCGGCGGGCTGGTCGCCCACGAGTGCATCGTCGACCTGCGGCCGCTGACCAAGGCGACCGGCGTCAGCGTCGACGACATCGCCAAGCGCCTGATCGACTACGGGTTCCACGCGCCGACCATGTCGTTCCCTGTCGCGGGGACGCTGATGATCGAGCCGACCGAGAGCGAGGACCTCGCGGAGCTGGACCGGTTCTGCGCCGCGATGATCGCGATCCGCGCGGAGATCGAGAAGGTCGCGACGGGCGAGTGGAGCACGGACGACAACCCGCTGCGCAACGCGCCGCACACGGCGGCCGCACTCGGCGGCGACTGGCCGCACCCCTACAGCAGGCAGACCGCGGTCTTCCCGCCCGGCGTCTCGGCGGCGGACAAGTACTGGCCCCCGGTGCGGCGCATCGACGGCGCGTTCGGCGACCGCAACCTGGTCTGCTCGTGCCCGCCGCTCGACGCCTACGAGCACTGAGCGCGGCGGGCGCGCGGCCGTGATCCGCGCGCCCCTGGGCACACCACAGGGTCAGGCCCCGAGCATCTGCTCGGGGCCGGACCCTGTGCCGTACGCGCCGCGGGCCGGCGGCTCAGGCGGCCGCCGCGGCCCTCGGCGTACGGTGCGGCGCGACGACCCGCCCGTCCGGCAGCAGTTCGCCGGTGTCCTCGAACAGGACGACTCCGTTGCACAGCAGGCTCCACCCCTGCTCGGGGTGGCTCACCAGGGGGCGGGCCGCCTCGCGGTCGGCCGAGTGGGCGCTGGGGCAGGCTGGTTGGTGGCGGCACATGGGCGGGTTCCCTCGCGTGGTGGTTGCTGCTGTGGCGCTCCGGGACGCGGCGTCCCGTCCGCGGGCGGGCGGTGGGGCGGCGCCCCCGGGTGGGGCGGCGTCGGGTGTCGAGCGCGGTGCGCGATGCATGGACTGCCCCCGTCTCTCTCGTCAGGACCCCGCCAGTCTGGTCCCGCGAGGGGCGCGGCGCGGGGATTTCCCCGCAGCACGCCGCACCGGCCCCCGGGGTGTCACCCGGTCGGCCGCTCGGCCCAACTGGGCCGTGCCGGACACCCGTTGGTGCCGACGTGCCGCCCGCGCACGTGCGACGCCCCGCGGCCGGACCGGCCGCGGGGCGTCAGAAGCCGCTGCGTCGCAGGTCAGGCGGGGGTACCCAGCAGGGGCGCGGGAGCGAGCCGCAGCCGGATCACCGGAAGGAGCTCAGCGGCCCGGTGCGGCCGGTGCGCGGCGAAGCCGGGAGGCGCGGGCGCCAGCGGCACCAGCAGGTCCGCCGGGTCCACCGCGCCGGTCGCCGGGTCGGCCTCCGTGTCCCCGTGCAGCCACAGCGTCAGCATGTAGAGACCCGGCACGGACAGCAGCCGCGGCTGGTACCCCGTCGTCAGCACCTCGGCCTGCCGCAGGGCCCGCTCGGTCGCCGTGACGTAGGGGCCCTCGAAGAAGCGGGAGAAGGCCCAGCCGTCTGCCGTGAGCATCGTGTCGGCGGCGGCGACGAGCCGGTCCCCGGCGCGGACGGCGAAGCGCCAGCCCGTCAGGCGGGTGTGCGGGGCGGGCTCCGAGCCGTCGAGCGGGTCGGGCGCGGTGAGGACCGCGGGTGCGTCCAGCACATGGAGCGGCAGCGGGAGTTCGGGGCTCAGCGCGCCACCGGCCGACCGCAGGGCCGGGGTCGGGGCCTCCCGGACGGCGGTGGGGGAGCCGAGGGCGGTGAGAAGGCTGCGCAGGGCGGGTGCGGGTACCGGAGGGACATGCAGCGGCATGGTGGGTTGCCTCTCGCTCAGGAGACAGGGTGCAGCGCGGGTGCGGAGGGAGGTGCGGACGGCTCTGTCGGCGTGCGGACTCGGAAGGGTGGCCCGGGGGCCTGGGCCTTGCGCCCGCTTTCCACCTCGTCCGCGAAGTTTATACGACGCGTGTTCACACGATGTTTCTTCTAGCTGTCGTGACTATTGCGGGCAAGCCACTATCCGGCCCTGCTCGTGCGGCCCTTTGCTGGAGGAATTTCGAACACACTCCGCCCGGCCTGCGATGATGTGCCTCCGTCGGACGGCCGAAAGAAGTCCAGCATTTTTGCGTCACATTGTGTACCGTGCGGCCGTCCATGCCGTCTGTCGTATGTCGAAGGCACATGCTCCGCGCGTACGGCTGCCGCCGGGCCCGTCCCCCGCCCCCGCGTCTGTGTGCCGCCTGGTCCAACCGTATGCCGGAAAGGCGCGTTGCGGGGCCGGAACGCGGAAGACGGACGGCGCCGCCGCGGCGGGCCCCGACGCCCGGCGCTGGAATGCGGCGGGGTGTGCCGGGGCGGGGAAATATGTGGGCACAGGCCCCTGGCACGGGTGCACGGCAGGTGCCGGACCGCGTGTTGCCCCCGCCCGATGCGCCGTCCCCGGGGTGTCCTGGGGACGCTCCCCGCGGTGTGCGCTGGACGTTCGCCGGACGTTAGGGATCACTTCGCGGGGGCATCATCGAGCGAGGCGCGCGCACCGGCTGCGGGCCGTCCACGCCGAGGAGGACACGTCGATGGGTGAGAAGGTCGAAGCGGCGAGCTTTGATCTCGCCGGCCGCGAGCAGTACCGCAAGAGGCTCAGGCAGTGCCTCTCGGTGTTCGGGAGGCTGCTCGCCGAGAAGCGGTTCGACAAGCCCAGGAATCTGATGGGCCTGGAGATCGAGCTGAATCTCGCGGGCTCCGACGGCCTGCCCAGGATGATGAACCACGAGGTCCTCAGCCGTATCGCGAGCCGGGATTTCCAGACCGAACTCGGGATGTTCAACCTGGAAGTGAATATCGCGCCGCACCGGCTGAACGGACGGGTTCTCGACCAGCTCGCGGAGGAACTGCGCGCGGGGCTCGGATACGCGCACCGCAAAGCCGAGGAGGTGGACGCGGGCATCGTGATGATCGGCATTCTGCCGACTCTCGGCCACCACGACGTCGGGTCGGGAAGCCTGTCGGCCGTCGACCGCTACACCCTGCTCAACGACCAGATGCGGGCCGCGCGCGGCGAGGACTTCCGCCTCGACATCGAGGGCGTCGAGCGGCTGGTCGCCACCTCGCCCTCGATCACCCCGGAGGCCGCATGCACCTCCGTGCAGCTCCACCTCCAGGTCACCCAGGAGCGGTTCGCCGACGTGTGGAACGCGGCGCAGGCCGTCGCCGCCGTGCAGATCGCCCTCGGCGCCAACGCGCCGTTCCTCTTCGGCAAGGAACTCTGGCACGAGTCGCGGCCCCCGCTGTTCCAGCAGGCGACCGACGTGCGGCCGCCCGAGCTCCAGGTCCAGGGCGTCCGGCCGAGGACCTGGTTCGGGGAGCGCTGGATCGACTCGCCGTACGACCTCTTCGCGGAGAACCTGCGCTACTTCCTGCCGCTGCTGCCGATCATGTCCGACGAGGACCCGCAGAAGGTGCTCGACGACGGCGGAGTGCCCGCCCTCCAGGAGCTCGCGCTGCACAACGGCACCATCTACCGCTGGAACCGGCCTGTGTACGAGGTGGCCGACGGCGTGCCGCACCTGCGGGTGGAGAACCGGGTGCTGCCCGCGGGGCCCACCGTCACCGACGTCATCGCCAACGCCGCCTTCTACTACGGGCTCGTGCGCGCGCTCGCCGACGACGCGCGCCCGGTGTGGAAGCGGATGCCGTTCGCCGCCGCCGCCGAGAACTTCGACGCCGCCTGCCGCCACGGCATCGATGCCGAGCTGCGCTGGCCCCGGCACGGCAGGTCGTCAGGGCTCGTCACCAGGCCCGCCGTCGACCTCGTACGCGAGGAGCTGCTGCCGCTCGCGGCCGCCGGGCTCGACGCGTGGCAGATCGAGCCCGCCGACCGCGACCTGTACCTGGGGGTCGTCGAGGAACGCTGCAAGCGGCGGATCAACGGGGCGTCGTGGCAGGTCGGAACGTTCCACCGGGCGCTGGACGCGGGGCTCGAACGGGACGCCGCGTTCGCCGCCACCACCCGGCGCTACTGCGAGCTGATGCACCATGGCAGCCCCGTGCACACCTGGCCCGTCGGCTTCCCGGGCCCGGACGAGTCGGGGCGCCTGCCGTCGCACTGAGCGCAGCCTGCCGCCCGGGGACACGC
The DNA here is from genome assembly GCF_040704505.1 of Streptomyces sp. NPDC047002. Taxonomy (NCBI): domain Bacteria; kingdom Bacillati; phylum Actinomycetota; class Actinomycetes; order Kitasatosporales; family Streptomycetaceae; genus Streptomyces; species Streptomyces sp. NPDC047002. Next base: position 116,070 of record NZ_JBEYWC010000018.1, on the reverse strand, counting down.
GCGGACCCCGGCGTCCGGGCGACGGACCGCGGCGTCCGGGCGGGCGCGCCGCCGAGCCGCCGGCCCGGCCGGGTCGCACGGCGTTCGCACAGACACCCGGCGTAACTTGTGCACGTCGGCCGCGTGCGCCGATCCAGACGCGTACCCGTGGAGGCCGGTGTGCAGGTGGAGGCAGGGCCCGTGACCGAACCCCGTCCCGGAGACACGACCCTCACCCGCAGAGCCCTGCGGACCGAGACCCTGATCGTGCTGGCGCTCTCCCTCGGCGCGAGCGGCGTGTCCGCGCTCATCAGCTTCATCGGCTCCGCCACCAAGGGCGGCTCGCTCAAGGACCAGGCGGCGAACCTCAACGCGTCTGCGGCGCCAGGACGCCCGTGGCTGGACCTCACCTGGCAGCTGTTCGACATCACGACGGCCCTTGTGCCCGTCGCCCTCGTCGCCTACCTGCTGTTCCGCGAGGGCAGCAGCCTGCGCGCGATCGGCTTCGACCGGCGCAGGCCCGGCTTCGACCTGGGCTGGGGCGCCGCGATCGCCGCCTGCGTCGGCGGTGTGGGCATCGTCTTCTACCTCTTCGCGCAGGGTTCCGGCGCCAACCTGACGGTGGTGCCCGAGTCGCTGCCCGACGTGTGGTGGAAGTACCCGGTGCTGGTCGTCTCCGCCGTGCAGAACGCCGTGCTCGAAGAGGTCGTCGTGGTCGGCTACCTGCTGCGGCGGCTCGACCGCCTCGGCTGGACGCCGGTGGCGGCGCTCGCCGGGAGCGCCGTGCTGCGCGGCTCGTACCACCTGTACCAGGGGCTCGGCGGCTTCGCGGGCAACCTCGCGATGGGCGTGGTCTTCGTCCTGCTCTACCGCAGGTGGGGCCGGGTGGGACCGCTGGTCGTCGCCCACTCCCTGATGGACATCGGCGCCTTCGTCGGCTACGCGCTGCTCGCCGGGCACGTCAGCTGGCTGCCGACGCTCTGACGGCTCACCCGGCGGGCGGCCCCGCAAGCAGCTCGCCGTCGATCACGGTGACGGCCGTGCCCGTCAGGAGCGTACGGTCCCCGCGCAGCGACGTGACCACGCGCCCGCCGCGGGCCGACGCCTGGAAGCCTGTCAGGGTCTCCCGGCCGAGCCTGGCCGACCAGAACGGCGCGAGGGCCGTGTGCGCGCTGCCCGTGACCGGGTCCTCGACCAGGCCGATGTTCGGGTAGAAGGTGCGCGAGACATACGCGTACCCCTCGTCGGGACGCGCGGCGGCCGCCGTGACCACCACGCCGCGCTCCGAGAGGCGCCGGAGCGCGCCGACGTCGGGCGTGAGCTCTCGTACGGTCCGCTCGTCGGCCAGCTCGACCAGCAGGTCGCCGAGCCGCTCCGACGTGGCGTGCACCGAGACGGGCGCGGCGCCCAGCGCCTCCTCCGCGCCTTCGGGGACCGGGAGCGGCGTCAGCTCCGACGTGGGGAAGTCCAGCGTGATGCGGCCGTCCGCGTGCGCGTCGGCCGCCAGCACGCCGGAGAGCGTGCGGAAGCGCACGGTCCCCTCGGCGAGGCCGGTGGAGCACAGCACGTGCGCGGTGGCGAGGGTGGCGTGGCCGCACAGGGCGACCTCGGCCCCCGGCGTGAACCAGCGCAGCGCCCAGTCGGCGCCGCCGCCCGGCGGCAGCGGGTGCGCGAAGGCGGTCTCGGACAGGTTCACCTCGGCCGCCACCTGCCGCAGCCAGGGGTCGGCGGGGAAGCCGGCGGAGCCGAGCAGCAGCACCCCGGCCGGGTTGCCGGCGAAGGGGCGCTCGGCGAAGGCGTCGACGATTCGGATACGCATGGCCACGACCATAGGCCGCGCGTCCGGGCCCATGCCGGGTCGCGCCGGGCGGCCCCGGGCGGGCGGCGCCCCGCGGCCAGAAGGTCACCGGCCAGGCCCGGCCGGAGACCGGGCAAGGACCAGGGCGAGCAGGCCGGGGAAGCGGCGGTCGAGGCCCTCCCCGCTAACCCGGACGCGGCGGCAGCTCGCCGCCGACTCCGTGGCCCGTCCGGCCCGGGTGCGGGCGGGGCGCTGACGGCGGCCGGTGCCGGTACGCGCGCCCGGCCCCCGGCCCGGGGGCGCGCCGCGTCAGGCGCCGACGTACGCGGCGAGGTGTTCTGCCGTGCGCGTCGCGCGGGCGGCGATCAGGCCGGCGGGGGTGCCCTCGAAGACGAACCGGCCGCCGTCGTGGCCCGCGCCCGGGCCCAGGTCGATGATCCAGTCGGCGTGGGCCATCACCGCCTGGTGGTGCTCCACGACGATCACCGACGTACCCGAGTCGACCAGGCGGTCGAGCAGCGCGAGCAGCTGCTCGACGTCCGCAAGATGCAGGCCCGCCGTCGGCTCGTCCAGCACGTACACGCCGTCACCGCCCTTCGCGGGCTTGTGCGCCGCCAGCTTGAGCCGCTGCCGCTCGCCGCCGGAGAGCGTGGTCAGCGGCTGCCCGAGCTTGAGATACCCGAGCCCCACGTCCGCCAGCCTGCGCAGGACGGTGTGGGCGGCGGGTGTGCGCGCCTCGCCCGCGCCGAAGAACTCCCCGGCCTCGGCCACCGACATCGCCAGCACCTCGCTGATGTCGCGCCCGCCGAGGCGGTGTTCGAGCACAGAGGCCTGGAACCGGCGCCCCTCGCACTCCTCGCACGTGGTGGCCACCGCACCCGTCGTCGCCAGGTCCGTGTAGATGACGCCGATGCCGCCGCACGCCGGGCACGCGCCCTCCGAGTTGGGGCTGAACAGCGCGGGCTTCACCCCGCCCGCCTTGGCGAACGCCTTGCGCACCGGGTCGAGCAGCCCGGTGTACGTCGCGGGGTTGCTGCGCCGCGAGCCGCGGATCGGGCCCTGGTCGACCGACACCACGCCGGGGGCGCCTGCGATCGACCCCTGCACCAGCGAGCTCTTGCCCGAGCCCGCGACACCGGTCACCACCGTCAGCACCCCGAGCGGCACGTCCACGTCGACCCCGCGCAGGTTGTGCGTCGTCGCGCCGCGCACCGGCAGCGTCCCGGTGGGCCTCCGTACGGACTTCTTGACGGCCGCGCGGTCGTCGAAGTGGCGCCCCGTGAGCGTGCCGCTCGCCCGCAGCGCCTCTACCGTGCCCTCGAAGCAGACCGTGCCGCCGTCGGCGCCCGCGCCGGGACCCAGGTCGACGACGTGGTCGGCGATTGCGATGGTCTCCGGCTTGTGCTCCACCACCAGCACAGTGTTGCCCTTGTCGCGCAGCCGCAGCAGCAGGGCGTTCATCCGCTGGATGTCGTGCGGGTGCATGCCGACCGTGGGCTCGTCGAAGACGTACGTGACGTCGGTGAGCGACGAGCCGAGGTGCCGCACCATCTTGACGCGCTGCGCCTCGCCGCCCGACAGGGTGCCCGCGCGCCGGTCGAGGGAGAGGTAGCCGAGGCCGATCTCCACGAACGAGTCGAGGATGCCGCGCAGCGCGTCGAGCAGCGGCGCCACAGCCGTGCGGCCCCGCAGCCCGCCGACCCACTCGGCCAGGTCGCTGATCTGCATCGCGCAGGCGTCGGCGATGCTCTTCCCGGCGATCCTGGACGACCTGGCGCCCTCGTTCAGCCGGGTGCCCGCGCAGTCGGGGCAGGTCGCGAACGTGACCGCGCGGTCCACGAACTCCCGGACGTGCGGCTGCATCGCCTCCCTGTCCTTCGACAGCATCGACTTGCGGATGCGCGGCACCAGGCCCTCGTAGGTCATGTTGATCCCGGCGATCTTCATCCGGGTCGCCTCGCGGTACAGGAAGTCGTGGAGCTCCTTCTCGGTGAACTCGCCGACCGGCTTGGCGGGGTCGTAGAAGCCGGACTCCGCGTAGAGCCGGGCGTTCCAGCCGCCGGTGTAGCCGGGGACGGTGATCGCGCCCTCGGCCAGCGATGTGGAGCCGTCGTAGAGCCGGGCGGGGTCGATGTCGGAGACGGAGCCGCGGCCCTCGCAGCGCGGGCACATTCCGCCGGTGCGCCGGAAGGTCGCCTTCACCGCGTTGCGGTCACCGCGCTCCACGGTGATCGCGCCGCTGGCGCTGACCGAGGCGACGTTGAAGGCGTACGCGCCCGGCGGGCCGATGTGCGGCTCGCCGAGGCGGCTGAAGAGGACGCGCAGCAGCGCGCCCGCGTCGGTCGCCGTGCCGACGGTGGAGCGCGGGTCGGCGCCCATCCGCTGCTGGTCGACGACGATCGCGGTGGTCAGCCCCTCCAGCACGTCGACGTCGGGCCGCGCGAGGGACGGCATGAAGCCCTGCACGAAGGCCGGGTAGGTCTCGTTGGTCAGCCGCTGGGACTCGGCGGCCACCGTGCCGAACACCAGCGAGCTCTTGCCGGAGCCCGAGACTCCGGTGAACACCGTGAGGCGGCGTTTGGGGATCTCGACGCTCACGTCCCTGAGGTTGTTCACCCGCGCGCCGTGCACGCGGATCAGGTCGTGGGTGTCGGCTCGGCGGGGCTCCGGTCTGCGGGGCTCAGGCGTGCGGGCGTTCCTGTCGGCGGCCATGGGGTCCTGTTCTCCGTTCCTGGCGTACGTGCGGTGTGCCGGGCGGGCCGCGCCGTCAGCCCGTACGCGGCTGGGTGAAGCGCAGCATGTTGCCCGCGGGGTCGCGGAAGGCGCAGTCGCGGACGCCGTACGGCTGGTCGATCGGCTCCTGGAGGACCTCGCCGCCCGCGGCGCGGATGTGCTCGAAGGTGGCGTCGCAGTCCTCGGTGCCGAAGATGACACCCCGCAGCAGGCCCTTGGCCAGCAGCTCGGCCATGGCTCTGCGGTCGGCCTCCGAGGCGTTCGGGTGCGCGAGCGGGGGTTCGAGGACGATGGCCACGCCGGGCTGTGACGGTGAGCCCACCGTCACCCACCGCATCCCCTCGAAGCCGACGTCGTTGCGCACCTCAAGGCCCAGGACGTCCCGGTAGAAGCCGAGCGCCTTGTCGTGGTCGTCGACAGCGATGAAGCACTGGGAGAGTGTGATGTCCATGCGCATCAAGCTACGGGCGGGATGCCGCTTCTGCTTCTCCGTTCCTGACCGGTCGCGTGTGGAGCCGCGCGACGCAGGCCGGGATCGCGGCGCCCTCGTCGTGGCGGCGGGCCCGGTAGGCGCTCGGGCTCGCGCCGACGAGCTCGGTGAAGCGTGAGCTGAAGGACCCGAGCGACGTACAGCCGACCGCCCAGCAGACCTCCGTCACCGACAGGTCCCCGCGGCGCAGCAGCGCCTTCGCCCGCTCGATCCTGCGCGTCATCAGATAGCTGTACGGCGTCTCGCCGAAGGCGGCACGGAAGCTGCGGGAGAAGTGCCCGGCCGACATGAACGCGCCGCGCGCGAGCGCGGGCACGTCGAGCGGCCGCGCGTACTCCCGGTCCATCCGGTCACGGGCCCGGCGCAGCCGGACGAGGTCCTCCAGATCCATGCCTCCACCCTCGCACGGGCCACCGACAACGACGCTCGCTGCCCGCGCGGCCCGCCCCCGCCGTGCGCTGCCGGCGGACGGCTCGGCGCGTCAGTCGATGCAGAACTCGTTGTCCTCGATGTCCAGCATCGAAATGCACGCGTCGTCGCCGTCGTGGAGCGTCTGCACGTGCACCGCGCCGAGCGGGACCAGGCGGGCGCGTCCTCTGGTGGGCCCCCGACGGCGTGACACCCACCTGGCGCGACGGCGTCGTTAGGCCCGAGCACCTCCACCACCACGGCTCCGCGCCGCACGCCTCCACCTTCCGCCACGCGTTCGCCCCGGACGGCACCGCGGCGGCGACGAGTTCCGGCAGGTCGGACAAGGATTGTCGTTGAGGGGTTTCCGATATATCGTTGAGCCATCGCGATCGGTCTTCGATCGAACGCGGAAGGTTGTGCGACAGCCAAGGGAGAAGGAGTACCGACATGCAGGGAGCACACGGATACGAGCACGGACGGGGTCACGGGCATGAGCGCGGGCCCGGGTTCGGGGGGCCCTGGGGGCGCGGGGGGTTCGAGGGGTGGCGTGCCGCCTTCGGGCCGTTCGGGCCGGGGTTCGGCGGGCCCGGCGGGCCGTTCGGCGGCGGTCGCGGACGTGGCGGCGGCCGGGGGCGCGCCCGCAGGGGCGACGTACGCGCCTCGATCATCGCGCTGCTCAAGGAGCGGCCGATGCACGGCTACGAGATGATCCAGGAGATCGGCGAGCGCAGCGGCGGGGCCTGGCGGCCCAGCCCCGGCTCGGTCTACCCGACCCTCCAGCTGCTGGAGGACGAGGGGCTCATCGCGAGCCGCAGCGAAGGCGGCAAGAACCTCTTCACACTGACCGACGCCGGACGCGCCGAGGCCGATTCGGTCCCCGACGCGCCCTGGGAAGACGCGGGCAGGGGGATCGACTGGGAGACCATGAACGAGATCCGCCAGGCCGGGTTCGGCCTGATGGAGGCGTTCGGGCAGGTCTGGAAGACCGGCAGCGCCGACCAGCGCAAGAAGGCGCTCGGGGTCATCAACGAGACCCGCAAGAAGCTGTACCTGATCCTCGCGGACGACGACGAGGACGCGGCGGGCGACGAGGACTGACCCTCCTCGATCGCCCGCGTGACGGTCCGCCGGCGACGCCGGGGGAGACGGGCGAGGGGATCGCGACGGGGGAAGGAACGGGAGGCGGCAGGGCTCCGCGGCCGTGCGCCGTGGGGCCCTGCCGGTCTGCGGGCGGGGGAGTGCTTACGGTGCATGCGCCGGGGCAGGTGCACTGCCCGTGCCAGAGCCGCGCCGCACGGGGCGCGCGAGACGGACGAGGAGTCGTATGAGCGAGACATGGACCGCGGTGGACGCATATCTGGGCGACTGCCTCGTGCCGCGGGACGAGGCGCTCGACGCCGCGCTGCGCGCCGGCGAGGCGGCGGGTCTGCCGCCCATCAGCGTCACACCCCACCAGGGGAAGCTGCTGCACCTGATCGCGCAGATCCAGGGCGCGCGCCGGATCCTGGAGATCGGCACGCTCGGCGGCTACAGCACCATCTGGCTCGGGCGCGCGCTGCCCGACGACGGCCACCTCGTGACCCTGGAGGCCGACCCCGTCCACGCCGACGTCGCGCGCAGGAACCTCGCCCACGCGGGGCTCGCCGGCCGGACCGAGGTGCGGCTCGGGCCCGCGCTCGACACCCTGGCCGCGCTCGTCGAGGAGGCCGTCGACCCCTTCGACCTGGTCTTCATCGACGCGGACAAGCCCAACAACCCGCGCTATCTGGAGTGGGCGCTCAGGCTGACCCGGCGCGGCAGCGTGATCGTCGGGGACAACGTCGTACGGGGCGGCGCCGTGGCCGACGCGCGGACGGCCGACCCGGGGGTGCGCGGCATCAGGGAGTTCCTGGAACTGACAGGACGCAACCCGCGCCTGTCCGCCACCGCGGTGCAGACCGTCGGCGCGAAGGGGTACGACGGGTTCTCGCTGGCGCGCGTCATCGCCTGAGCCGGGCCGCGGGTCGCGGGCTGTCGGCCGCGGGGCGTCGGCCGCGGGGCGTCGGCTGGGGCTGCGGGCTGGGAGCTGCCGGCCGCGGTCCGCGGGCCGGGCGCCGCGGCGCCGGGCCCGCGCCGGCTCCGGGCGCAAGGCGGCGCGAGGGTTTCCGCCGATACGGGGGTCCGTACTCCCCGATCTCCTCCGCAAGGATGACAAGCCGCGCGGCCCCGCCCAACCAGTGACGGACGGGCGGATGCTTCCCGCCGGGGATGCCCCGGTGGCGTGAAACTGATGGGGTGGAAGCGTGCGATGCCCTGTCCCGCGGGGGAGCGGAAGCCCCGGCGCCGTCCCCGTCGACCTCGACACCCGGATCACCGTGGAGCTCTCCTCGGTGGTCGCGGGCGCCCGCAGGCGCGCCCACCGGGACGGCGACGGGCAGCTCGACACCGCCCATCTGCTGCATTCGCTCCTGGAGTCCGACCCCGAGGTGCGCGCCGTGTTCGGCGACGGCGGGCAGGCGGCCCGGGTGCTCGGCTACCTGGTCCAGCGCAGCATCGGCTATGGCCTGCGCTGGCACGGCACCGTCGAGGACTCGGGCGCTGTGCCGCGCGTGACGCCGACGGGCCGCGGCGGCTGGTCGCCCGCGGCTGCCGCCGCGCTGGAGCACGCCCAGGCCCGCGCGTCCGGTGACGGCGCCCGCCCGGCCCACGGCGTCGACCTGCTGGCGGGGCTCGCCGCCGACCCGGAGTGCCGGGCCGTCGAGGTCCTGGCCAGGGCGGGCGTCGACGCGGAGGAGCTGGCCGGCCGGCTCGCCGAGGTGTGACGCGCCCCGGCGCCGCGAGCCGGGGCGCCGTACACCGGCCCGCCGTACACGGATCGTCCTGGGCGAGACCGCCGCGCACCGGGCCGTCGTACAGGGGTCATGGTGGTTACGGTCCTGACGCGGGCTGTCATGATGGCGTCATGCCTCTCACCCAGGGCGATCCGCCCGGCGGCCGGGGCGGCAGCCTCGGCCTCGCACTCGCGTCCGCCGTGGCCTTCGGCGGCTCCGGTGTCGCCGCCAAACCGCTGATCGAGGCGGGCCTCGACCCGCTGCATGTCGTCTGGCTCCGGGTGACGGGCGCCGCCCTGGTGATGCTGCCGGTGGCCGTCCGCCACCGGGCGCTGTTGCGGCGCAGGCCCGCGCTGCTCGCCGGATTCGGGCTGTTCGCGGTGGCGGGCGTCCAGGCGTCCTACTTCGCCGCGATCTCCCGCATCCCCGTGGGCGTCGCGCTGCTCATCGAGTACCTGGCGCCCGCACTCGTGCTGCTCTGGGTGCGCTTCGTCCAGCGCAGGCCGGTGTCCCGGTCGGCCGCCGTCGGCGTCGTGCTCGCGGTGGCCGGGCTCGCGTGCGTGGTCGAGGTGTGGTCGGGGCTGAGCCTGGACGCGCTCGGGCTGCTGCTCGCGCTGGCCGCCGCGTGCTGCCAGGTCGCGTACTTCGTCCTCTCGGACCACGGCAGCGGCGGCTCCGACGGCGCCGACCCGCTGGGGGTCATCGCGTACGGGCTGCTGTTCGGCGCGGTCGTCCTGACGGCGGTGGCCCGGCCCTGGGAGACGGAGTGGGGCGTGCTGGGCGGCAGCGCCCGGATGGACGGCACCCCGGTCGCCGCCTGGCTGCTGCTGTGCTGGATCGTGCTGATCGCCACTGTCGTCGCGTACATGACCGGTGTGGTCTCGGTGCGGCGGCTGTCGCCGCAGGTCGCGGGCGTGGTGGCGTGCCTTGAGGCGGTGGTCGCGACAGTGCTCGCCTGGGTGCTGCTCGGCGAGCACCTGTCAGGGCCACAGCTCGCGGGCGGTGCCGTGGTGCTCGTCGGCGCGTTCGTCGCACAGCGCGGCACGCCAGGCAGGCCCGTGGAGAGCGTCGTGGCGACGGGCGGTGCGCCGTCGGAAGCGGGGCAGGGGCCGGGGGCCGCAGGCGAACCCGCCGTGGTGGACGAGCGGTTGTCCGGCGGCGGCCACGGCACGTAGGCTGCGGATCATGCATTCGACCGTGCTGCCGCCGCCCGCCGCCTGACGCGGGCGGACACCACCGACGACGCGAGGGTCCCGGGCAGTCCCCGGGCCGGTTCGTCGCTGCCCGCGTACCCGGGAGCAAGCGACCAGTCCGCGCGTTTCGTCCACGGAGCACCCACGTGTCGAGTTCGTCCCGCCCATCGGCCTCTTCTGCCTCGGCCTCCCCTTCGTCTCCGGCTTCTCCGGCCTCTCCGCCATCCCCTCCTTCTTCGGCTTCTCCGGCCTCCTCGGCCGCCGTTTCCGCCGCCTTCGCTGCGTCGGCCGCTTCCGCCGCGGCCGTACCGCCGTCGCCCGTCGTCACTCCGGCCGCCGCGCCCGTGCCGCAGCGGGGCGCGGGCGCGCTCTCCGTCGGGCGCGGGCTGCTGTTCCTGACCGTCGCCGGGCTCGCCTGGGGGACGGCGGGGGCCGCGGGCACGCTGGTGTACCGCGTCAGCGACCTGAGCCCGTTCGCCCTCTCGTTCTGGCGCTGTGCAGGCGGCCTCGCCCTGCTGCTCGGGGTGCTCGCGCTGCGCGGGCGGCGGCGCGGGGCCCCGGGCGCCGCGCGGCGCGGCCCGGCCGAGCCGGTACGCCGCCGGATGCTGCGGATCGCCGGCTCGGGGCTCGCGTTCACGGTCTTCCAGACCGCCTACTTCGCCTCCGTCCACTCCACGGGGCTCGCCGTGGGTACCGTCGTCACGCTGGGCGCGGGCCCCGTCTTCATCGCGCTGGGCGCGCGGGTGCTGATGGGGGAGCGGCTGGGCGCCGGCGGACTGCTCGCCGTAGCGGGGGCGCTCGCCGGGCTCGGCGTGCTGACGCTGGGCGGGAACGGCGCCGGCTCCGCCGCCGTACGGCCCGCGGGGGTGGGGCTCGCGGTGCTGTCCGCCGCCGGGTACGCCGCGATGACCCTGCTCACCCGGTGGCTCGGCCGCGCGGGATCGCGGTCGGACGCCACCGCCACCACGGCCTGGGCCTGCGCGATCGGGGTGGTGACACTGCTGCCGTTCGCCCTGGTGTCCGGTGGGGGCGTGCTGCCGCACACCACGCGTCCTTCCGAGGTGGTGTGGCTGCTGGTGTACGTGGCGGCCGTGCCGACCGCGCTCGCCTACGCGCTCTACTTCGCGGGCGCCGCCGTGGTGCGGGCCGCGACCGTCTCGGTGGTCATGCTGCTCGAACCGGTGAGCGCCGCGGTCATCGCCGTCGCGCTGCTGGGCGAGCGGCTCACCGCTGCCACGGTGGCCGGCACGCTGCTGCTGCTCGCCGCGGTGGTCTGCCTGACCGCGGCAGAGGCGCGTGCGGCACGCCGCCGCAGGCGCGCCCCGCTCGCCGCCGGGTGAAGCGGGCGCCCCGCGCCCGGTCTCCGGGCGCGGGGCGCGGCCCCTCAGTCCCCCAGCGGGCCCGTCAGTCCCCCGAGCGTGCCCGGGCGTGGTGGGTGAGCGCCGCCGCGTCCCGCGGCGCGCCCCGGGTGCGCAGGCCTTCGGCCGTGCGCTCCTTCACGTCCTCCGGCTTGTGCGCGCCGTACTTGAACTTGGCCCGTACGCCCGTCACTTCGAGGCGCAGCGCCCTGATGCCCGGCAGCATCCGGCCGAACGGCCGCTCGCCCGGGGCCACCCGGGCCGTGACGCCCTCCTCCTGGAAGTGCCCGACCTGCCGGTTCAGCAGCCTCGCCTTCTCCGCGGGGTCGTCCACCACCTGTGCTCGGCAAGCCAGTTGGACCGCAGCGTAGAAGCTCGTCGGCGTCCCGTGCTCGGGCGGGGCGCCGTCCGCCGCCTGCCAAGGCCCCGGTATGTACGCGTAGTCGTCGACCACGCTCAGCAGCACGTGCGGTGACGCGTCGAGCGCGGCCCACAGCGGGTTGGGCCGCGCGAGGTGGGTGACGGCCTCGCCCAGCTGCCCCGCGCCCGGGTCGTACGCGAAGTGCAGCGGCTGGACGAACGGCGGCTCGCCCGGCAGGCCGTTGACGGCGAGCTGCCCGAAGTCGTGCTCCGCGAGCCACAGGCGCCAGCTCCGCTCGTCACGCGGCGCGTCCCAGGGGTGGACCAGCATCAGGACACCGCCCCCGCCAGATAGCCGGGCAGCCCGATCCCCGGGGCGAGGTCCTCGGCGGGGACCGGTGTCCCGTGCGTCCGCGCGACGGGGACCACGCCGCTCCAGTGGGGCAGGGCGAGGTCCTCGGGCTCGTCGCTCGGGCCGCCCGTGCGGACCTTGGCGGACACCTCGTCCAGATCGAGCCGCACGACCGCGGTGGCGGCCAGCTCCCTCGCGTTCGCCCTGCGGGAGTCGGCGGCACGGCCCGGCACGATGTGGTCGACGATGGCGTCGAGCGCGGTGCGCCGCTCCGCCTCGTCGGTGACCTGGCGGGCCACCCCGTGCACCACCACCGAGTGGTAGTTGACGGAGTGGTGGAACGCCGACCGAGCCAGCACGAGGCCGTCGACCTGGGTGACCGTCAGGCACACCGGCAGTCCCGGGACCGCGCCGCGGCTCGGCCCGCCCGCCGCGCGCAGCGGGCGCGAGCCGGTGGAGCCGTGCACGTACAGCCGCTCGCCGATCCTGCCGTACAGGGTGGGGAGCACCACCGGCGCGCCGTCCCGCACGAACCCCAGGTGGCAGAGGTACGACGCGTCGAGCACCCGGTGCACGAGCTCCCTGTCGTACCGCGCGCGGTCCCGGGCGCGGGTGGGCACGGTGCGGCCGCTCGCGCGGTACTCGCTCGCTTCGGGGGAGGGCGCCCCGGTGTCCGCTTCCGACATGACGACTCCATTGCACTAGTGCATACTGTTCTTTGTGCTAGGAGAATATCGAATCGAGGGCCGCCGCGCAGCCGAGATCGCGGCGAGCGTGGAGCACGGGGTCGCGTCCGGCGCCCTGGCGCCGGGTGGACCGCTGCCGCCCCTGCGGGAGTTGGCGGGCGATCTGGGGGTCAATCCGAACACCGTCGCGGCCGCGTACCGCATCCTGCGGGAGCGGGGCGTGATCGAGACGGCGGGCCGCAGGGGCAGCCGCGTACGGCACCGACCCGCCAGCACCCCCCGCGGCTCGCTCGGCGTGGAGACCGCCCCCGGCGTGCGCGACCTCTCCGACGGCAACCCGGACACCGCCCTGCTGCCCCCGTTGGAGGGCGCGCTGGCCGCCGCGGCCCGCCGCAGCGCGGAGCACCCCACCCTCTACGGGCACAGGGCGGCGGTCGACCCCGGCCTCGACCGCCTCGCCCGCGCGGGTTTCGACGCCGACGGCGTCCCGCCGGGGCCCATCGGGGTCGCGTCCGGCTCGCTCGACGTCATCGAGCGGGTGCTCGCCGCCCACCTCAGGCCCGGCGACGGCGTGGCCGTGGAGGACCCGGGCTGGGGCAGCCTGCTCGACCTGGTGCCCGCGCTCGGTCTGCGGCCCGTGCCGCTCGGCGTGGACGACGAAGGCCCCCTCGCAGGCGACCTGGCGCGCGCCCTGGACTCGGGTGTCCGCGCCGTCGTCGTCACCGACCGGGCGCAGAACCCCACGGGCGCGGCGATCGGCGCGGCCCGCGCCGCCGAGCTGCGCGCCCTGCTCGCCTCCCACCGCGAGGTGCTGCTCGTCGAGGACGACCACGGGCACGCGATCGTCGACGTGCCGCTGTATCCGCTCGCCGGTACGACGGACCACTGGGTCCTCGTCCGCTCGGTCGCCAAGGCGTACGGCCCCGACCTGCGGCTCGCGGTCTTCACCGGGGACGCGCTCACCGTGGACCGGGTGATGGGGCGCCAGCGGCTCGGGCCCGGCTGGATCAGCACCCTGCTCCAGCGCGCCGTCGTGGCGCTGTGGGAGGCGGGTGCGGTGGACGTGCCCGCGGTGGCCGCCGCGTACGGGGCGCGCCGCGACGCCCTGGTGCGGGCGCTCGCGGAGCGCGGCGTCATGGCGTACGGGCGCAGCGGGATGAACGTATGGGTGCCCGTGCGGGACGAGACGGGCGCGGTGGCGCGGCTGCTGCGCGCCGGGTACGCGGTGGCGCCTGGCGCGCGGTTCCGCACCGGCTCGGCGCAGGGGGTGCGGATCACCGTGTCGTCGCTCGCGGCCGGTGACATCGCGCCGCTCGCCGACGCCGTCGCCGCCGCGGCGGGCCCTGCGCCCGCGCGCAGCTACGGGTGAGGCGCCCGGGGCGCGGCCGGCCCCGTCCTCTCCCCACGAGAGGACGGGGCCGGGGCTTTGCCCGGCCGGGCCGCCGGGGCCGGGTCCGCGGCGTCAGGCCAGCGAGATGGAGCCGCCCGCGACCTTGATCTGCTGCGCGGGCAGCGGCTTCGGTGCGGGCCCGCCCTTCACGCTGCCGTCCTCGATGCTGAACTCGCTGCCGTGGCACGGGCAGTGGATGATGCCGTCGCTGATCGAGGCCACCGTGCAGCCCTGGTGGGTGCAGACGGCGGAGAACGCCTTGAACTCGTTCGCCTTCGGCTGGGTCACCACTACCTTCTGGTCGCCGAAGATCTTGCCGCCGCCCTCCGGGATGTCGGTCGTCTTGGCGAGGGCGTCGCCGCCCGCCGACCCCGAGCCGGCGCTCTTGCCGCCGTCCGCAGGGGCGGACGAGGTGTCGGAGCCCGAGGCGGTGTCCGAGCCGCCGCCGCAGGCGACGAGGGCTGCCCCCAGGCCGGCGGCTCCGGCTGCGGCGACCACGGTCCTGCGCGTCACGATGCGCGCGGCTCCCTGCGTACCCGTCATGGCTTGCTCCCCTTGCGTTTCTCGGTGATGCGGTCGTTCCGCTTGCGGCGGGCTGCCGCGCAACCTGGTCACCCGGGGGTACGGACGGTGCGCCTGGTGCGTTCAGCCGTGCCGCGGATTCCCCCGGCCGTGCCCAAAATTCCCCGTGGACCGCGGCAGCGGGGACTGTGTGATCTCTTGACGGCCCGCAGGATGGACCCTACATTCATTCCACATTTCAGAATCATTATTCCGCAATGTGGAATCGGAGCGCTCGTTCTCGTACCACGTTCCAGAGTGCAGGCGCGCGGCCCGGGCCGCGCGCCTGCGACGGACTAAGGAGCCGCAGTGGCGATGAAGCCCAGGTTCACCAGGCAGGGCAAGGCAGCCGGCACCGCGACAGGGGGCCGCGCCGCCCACGCGCCCCACCCCGTCGACGAGAGACTGCCGCCACTGCGGATGGCGATGACCGGCCTCCAGCACGTCGCCGCGATGTACGCCGGGGTCGTGGCGCCGCCGCTGATCGTCGGCGCGGCTGTCGGACTCCCGCCCGCCGACCTCACCTTCCTCACCGGCGCCTGCCTGTTCACCGCGGGCCTCGCCACCTTCCTCCAGACGCTCGGCATCGGCCCGGTCGGCTCCCGCCTGCCGTTCGTCAACGGCGTCACCTTCGCGGGCGTCGCCCCCATGCTCGCGGTCGCCCGCTCCGTGCGGGACCGGCAGGACGCGCTCCCGCTGATCTTCGGCGCGGTGATCGTCGCCGGGCTCCTCGGGTTCCTCGCCGCACCGTTCTTCTCCCGCATGGTCCGCTTCTTCCCGCCGGTCGTCACCGGCACGGTGATCACCCTCATCGGTGTCTCCCTCATGCCCGTCGCCTTCGACTGGATGCAGGGGCCCGACGCGGCCGCACCCGACTACGGCTCCCTGAGGAACCTGGCCCTCGCGGCCGCGACCCTCGTCATCGTGCTGCTGCTGCGCCGCTTCACCAAGGGGTTCGTCAAACAGATCGCCGTACTCCTCGGCATGGTGGCGGGCACGCTCGTCGCCGTCCCGCTCGGCGGGGTCGACCTCGGTCCCGTCCGCCACGCCGGCCTGCTCGGCTTCCCCACGCCGTTCCACTTCGGCGCACCGCAGTTCGGCGGCGCCGCGATCGTGTCGATGTGCGTGGTCATGGTCGTCTCCATGACGGAGTCGACCGCCGACATGCTCGCGCTCGGCGAGATCGTCGGCCGCCCCGCGGACGAGCGCACCATCGCGGCCGGGCTGCGCGCCGACACCCTCGGATCGGCGCTGAGCCCCGTGTTCAACGGCTTCATGTGCAGCGCGTTCGCGCAGAACATCGGGCTGGTCGCGATGACAAGGATCCGCAGCAGGTTCGTCGTCGCGGTGGGCGGCGGTTTCCTGGTGCTGCTCGGGCTGTGCCCGGCCGCCGCCTCGCTGATCGCCGTCGTGCCGCGGCCGGTGCTCGGCGGGGCCGGCGTCGTGCTGTTCGGCTCGGTGGCCGCGAGCGGCGTGCAGACCCTCGTACGCGCCGGGCTCGACAAGGACAACAACGTCCTCATCGTCGCCGTCTCGCTGGCCGTGGGACTGATCCCCATCGCCGCGCCGGACTTCTACCACGCCTTCCCCGCGCAGGCGAAGATCGTCCTGGGCTCGGGCATCTCGACGGGCTGCATCACGGCCGCCGCGCTCAACCTCCTCTTCCACCACACGGGACGCGGGCGCGCGGCCCAGGAGGAGGAGACAGCGGAGCCGATGGAGCCCGCGGTGCGCATCGCCGCCTCCGCCGGGCCCGACGTCGGGGCGCCGGGGGCGCGGGCCTCGTGAGGGCGGCGGGGGCCGCGCCCCCGCACGGTCAGCGAGTGCCGCGCGGCAGCACCTGCACCGTGTCGCCCGCGGCGCGCTCTCCGGTCGCGTCCGACGTGCGGTCGACGAGCGCGCCGCCGACCGCCATCGCTGTCGAGCCGCCGCCGTGACGAGGGGACTGCAGGGCCGGGCGCGGGCGCCGGGACCGCCCGCGCCCGGGCAGATCCTCAGGCGGTCGCCTTCTCCGCGGGCTCGTGCCGCTGCGGGTACAGCGCTGCGCGGGCCCTGGCCGGGTCGAAGTCGTCCTCCCACTTGCCGATCACGATGGTGGCGACGGCGTTGCCGAGGACGTTGATGAAGACGCGGCCCTCGTTGAGGATGCGGTCGATGCCGACGATCAGCGAGAGCGCCGCGAGCGGCACGTGCCCCACGGCGGTGATCGTGCTGGCCAGCACGATGAACGCGCCGCCCGCGATGCCGGCGGTGCCCTTGCTGGTGAGCATCATGATGCCGACCATGGCCAGCTGCTGCTGCCACGACAGGTCCACGCCCACGGCCTGCGCGAGGAACAGCGACGCCATCGTCAGATAGATCGCCGAGCCGTCCAGGTTGAACGAGAAGCCGGAGGGCACCACGATGCCGACCACGGGGCGGCCCACGCCCATCGTCTCCAGCCTGCGCACCAGTTGGGGCAGCACCGCCTCGCTCGAACAGGTGCTCAGGGCCACCAGCAGCTCCGCCTTGAGGAAGCGCATCAGCGCGAACAGGCCGAGCCCGCAGGCCCGCATGACAGCGCCGAGCACCACCACGATGTACACCACGCACGTGCCGGTGAACAACGCGATGAGATAGCCCAGTTGGCGCAGGCTCTCCGCGCCGTAGGTGGCGACCACGGTGGCCAGCGCGCCGAACGTGCCGTACGGGGCGAGCCGCATCACCCAGCCGACGATCCGGAACACCACCTCGGAGAGCGCCCTGACGCCGCGGGTCAGGGGCGCGGCCTGCTCGCCCGTCAGGTTCAGCGCCACGCCGAAGACGATCGAGACCACGAGCGCCGCCAGGATGTTGTCCCCGGTCACGGCGCCGAACAGGGAGCCGGGGATCAGCGAGGAGACGAAACCTGTGAAGGTGGCGTGCTCCTTGGCCTCTGCGGGGACGTCGCCCGCGTGCAGTGTCGACGGATCGACATGGAGACCCGATCCCGGCTGGAAGACATTGGCGACGACCAGGCCGATCAGCATGGACACCAGCGAGAGCACCACGAAGTAGCCGATGGCCTTCACGCCGATGCGGCCCGCCTTGCGGAGGTTGTCCATGGCGGCGATGCCGGTGGTCACCACGCAGAAGACCACCGGGACCACGATCATCTCGACCAGCCCGACGAACCAGTCGTTGAGCGGCTTCAACTGCTTGCCCACGCCCGGGAACAGCAGGCCGACCACGATACCGAGGACCGCGGCGAGCACCACCTGGAACCACAACTCGCGTATCAGGCGGCCCGCCAGCGGCCGGGGCGGGCGCGCGGGCGCCGTGGTGGCTGTCATCGTTGGTGCTCCTTTGCACGACGATCGTCGGTGGTGGGGTGTGCGGGACGGGCGCCCGGCGGCGGGGTGTGCGCCGGGCGCCCCGGTGCGGCTCAGGCGTGCAGCTCCCGCAGCACCCGGTAGAAGGCGGCCTTGCCCTCGAAGCCGATGCCGGGGGTCTCGGTGAGGCCGACGCGGCTGCCGCTGACCCGCGCGTCGTCGGCGAAGCCGCCGGTGGGCTGGAACTCGCCCGGGTACGACTCGTTGCCGCCGAGCTTCAGGGCGGCGGCGATGTGCAGCGAGAACTGGTGGCCGCCGTGCGGGACGCAGCGCCGCGACGACCAGCCGTGCCGGCGCAGCATCTCCTGGATGCGCAGGTACTCCACCAGCCCGTAGCTGAGCGCGGGGTCGACCTGGATGACGTCGCGGTCGGGGCGCAGTCCGCCGTAGCGGATCAGATTGCGGGCGTCCTGGAGGGAGAAGAGGTTCTCGCCGGTCGCGATGCGGCCCTGGTACTGCTCGGCCACGACCGCGTTGAGCCGGTAGTCCAGGGGGTCGCCGATCTCCTCGTACCAGAACAGCCCGTACGGCTCGATGGCCCGCCCGTACTCCAGCGCGGTGGCGAGGTCGAAGCGGCCGTTGACGTCCACGGCGAGCCGGGAGCCGTCGCCGCCGAGCACGTCGAGCACGGCCTCGATGCGCCGCAGGTCCTCGGCGAGCGGGGCGCCGCCGATCTTCATCTTGACCACGTCGTACCCCTGGTCGAGGAAGCCCCGCATCTCGTCCTTGAGGTCGCCGAGCGTCTTGTCCGGCGCGTAGTAGCCGCCCGCGGCGTAGACGAAGACGGACTCGTCGGGCTCGCCGTCCCCGTAGCGGTCGGAGAGCCAGCGGTAGAGGGGCTTGTCCGCGATCTTCGCCGCGAGGTCGAACAGCGCCATGTCCACCACGCCGACCGCGACGGAGCGCTCGCCGTGGCCGCCCGGCTTCTCGTTGCGCATCATCACGTCCCACGCCCTGGCGGGGTCGAGCTCGCCGCGCTCGTCGAGCAGCGTGTCGGGCGGCGCGTCCAGCAGCCTCGGCAGCACCCGGCGGCGCAGGATCTCACCCGCGCTGTAGCGGCCGTTGGAGTTGAACCCGTAGCCGACGAGGGGCTTTCCGTCCCGCACCACGTCGCTGACGACCGCGACGACGGAGCAGTCCATCGCGCTGAAGTCGATCCAGGCGTTGCGGATGGAGGAGCTGATCGGGACGGTGCCCTCGTGTACGGCAGTGATCTTCACGGTGCTTCCTAATATCTTATAAGATGCGGGCGCTGTTAGGGTGTGATGATCCACCGGTTGCTGTCAAGAGCCGGGACGTACGCGAGAGGGCGGGGCATGGCGGAGGCGAACCTCTTCCTCAGCAAGAGCGACCTCGCCTACGCGGAACTGCGCGGGCGGATCCTCTCCGGCAGCCTGTCCGCCGGCTCTCGTCTTGCCCAGTACGAGCTCGCCGCCTCCCTCGGCATGAGCATCACCCCGCTGCGCGAGGCCATCAGACGCCTCAGCAGCGAGGGCCTCGTCGAGGTCGAGACCCACCGCGACGTACGCGTCTCCACGATGAGTTCCACCGAGGCGCGCCAGCTGTTCGAGGTGCGGCTCTCCCTCGACCCGACGGCCGCAGGGCTCGCCGCCGAGCGCCGCACCGACGCCGACCTCGACGCGATGCGCGCCGCCGTCGGGCGGCTGCTCCCGGTCACCCGGCGGTGGGGCGAGGAGGCGCTCAGCGCCCACCGCGCCTTCCACCGTGCGCTCTACGCGGCCTCGCGCAACGACGTCCTGATCCGGCTGCTCGACGACCTGTGGGACAAGTCGGACCGCTACCGCCGCCTGGGCCTCGAACTCCCCCCGGGCGACGGCCCCCGCACCCGCGACCTCGACGACCACCACCGCCTCGTCGACCTGGTCGCCGCCCGGCGCTCCGCGGAAGCGGCCGACCTGATGCGCACCCATGTCGCCCACAGCCTCACGGCGACGGCCATCAGCGCCCTGGAGGACCGGGAGGAGCACGAGGAGGCCGGCGCGGGGCCCGCCGTCGCGGGCGGCCAGGGCTGAGCGCACCGGCCGGGCGCCCGCGGCGGTTTGCCGGAATGGCAAGAAACCGTGCCGTCCCGGACCATGCGTGTCCACCATGGTCACCCGTGGCAGCGGGCGGCGCCGCCGCCCGGCGACGGGACACGGAGGGGTGGCGCATGGCACAGCAGCCGGAAGGGCCCACACGGGAGCAGCTCGAAGCGCAGCGGCCCGAGGAGTTCTGGGAGAGCCTCTACGCCACGTACCGGGAGGGCGGCGGGGCCTGGGGCGCCCGGGTCAACCCCGTACTGGCCGAGGTGGCGCAGGGGCTTGAGGCGGGCACCGCCCTCGACCTCGCGTGCGGCGCAGGGGGCGACACCGTGTGGCTGGCGCGCCGCGGCTGGCGGGTCACCGCGGCCGACATCTCGCCCACCGCGGTCGGGCAACTGCTGCGCACCGCCCGTGCGGAAGGGCTCGGCGACCTGGTGACGGCCGAGTGCCACGACCTCGCACACTCCTTCCCCGCGGGCACATTCGACCTCGTCTCCGCGCAGTACTTCCACACGCCGTACGCCCTGCCGCGCGCCGCCGTCCTGCGCACCGCGGCCCGGGCCCTGCTGCCGGGCGGGCGGCTCCTCGTCGTCGACCACGGCTCCCGCGCGCCGTGGTCCTGGAAGCTGGACCCCGAGATCCAGGCCCAGACGCCCGAACAGGTGTACGCGGACCTCGGACTGCCCGCGGACGGCTGGCGCGTGGAGCGCGCCGAGCGCCGGGCCCGCCAGGCGACCGGGCCCGGCGGGCAGACCGCCACCGTCACCGACCACGTCCTGCTGGTCCGCAGGGCGGAGGACTGAGCGGACACCGGGCGGCGCCGGCGCCCGGGCGGCGCGGGGGCACCGTGCCGCCCGGGCTCACCGCGCGGGTCGGTCCACCGCGCCGTCCAGCCGGGGCACACTGTCGAGCAGGGCCAGGGTCACCGGATGGCGCGGCGTGCCGAGGAGGGTGGCCGCCACGCTCCCCTGCTCGACCACTCGGCCCCGGTCGAGCACCGCCACCCGGCCGCCGAGCCGCGGCGCCACGGTGAGGTCGTGCGTCACCATCACCAGCGCCATGCCCCGCTGCCTGCGCAGCGAGTCGAGCAGCCGCACCACCGCAGCAGCCGACGTCGGGTCGAGCGCGCTGGTCGGCTCGTCGCACAGGAGGACGCCGGGACGGGCGGCCAGCGCCCGCGCCAGGGCCACGCGCTGGCGTTGCCCGCCGGAGAGAGCCGAGGGACGGCGCCCGGCGAGCGAGGCGTCGAGCCCCACCTCTTCGAGGAGTTCGGCGACCCGGCGGGCGGCCGACGCCGCGTCCGCGCCCTCGTACAGCCGCAGCGGCCTGCCCACGATCGCGGCGACCGAATGCGCCGGGTTGAGGGAGTCGTACGGATTCTGCGGCACCAGCTGGACCGTGCGCAGCGCCTCACGGCCCCGGTCGCGCACCCTCCGGCCGAGCGGCGTGCCCGACAGCTCGACCTGCCCGTCCCACCAGGGGTGGAGCCCGGCCATGCAGCGCAGCAGGGTCGTCTTGCCGCTCCCGGACGCGCCCACGACACTCAGGCAGCTCCCGGCGTCGACCGCGAGGGTGACGTCGGCGAGCACGGGGCCGCCCCCGCGGCTATGACGGGCGTTCAGGCCGCGTACCGCCAGGGCAGGGCCGCCGCCCGAAGCGCGCGGGAGGTCCATGGCGGGAGTCCGCGACAGGGCGGTGACGGTCGCCCGGGCCGCCGCCACCAGGGACCGGCCGACCGGCGTCGCGGGCGACCCCAGCAGCCCGGCAGGGTCCGCCGTCTCGACGACGCGGCCGCCCGCCATCACCGCGACCGTGTCCGCGACCTCGGCGGCGGCCGCCAGGTCGTGGGTGACGAGCAGCACGGCGACCCGGGTCTCCTCCGCGAGCCGCCGCAGATCCCGCAGCAGGGCCGCGGCCGTCACGGGATCGAGGGCGCTGGTCGGCTCGTCCAGCACGAGCACCGCGGGCCGTGTAGCCAACGCGCCTGCCAGCGCGACACGTTGGCGCTGGCCGCCCGAGAGCTGGTGCGGTCGGCGCGCCAGGAACGCGTCGTCGTCCGGCAGTCCGACCAGGGTCAGCGCCTCCCGGGTGCGCCGGTCGCGCTCGGCCGCGGGCACGCCGGCCGCCCGCAGCAGCTCCGCCACGTGCGCGCGCACCCGCAGGGTCGGCGCGAGCGAGGTACGCGGGTCCTGCGGCACATAGGCCATGCGGCCCGCGCGCAGCGCGCGCAGCCGCCGCGCGTCGAGCCCCCACAGGTCCGTGCCGTCGAGGCGCACCGTGCCCGCGGCGCGGTGGACGCCGGGGCGCGCACCGCCCAGCAGCGCGAGGGCCAGTGTCGTCTTGCCGCTGCCCGACTCGCCCACCAGCGCGAGGACGCGACGGGGCGGCAGGTCCAGGTCGACACCGCGCAGCACCGGGCCACGCGCCGAGTCCATCCGCAGCCCCCGACAGGAGAGCACGGCGCCGCCGCCGTTCGGGGCGACCGGCACCGAGGCGGCCCGTGATGGGCACGGCACCGGCGCGGCGGCGGCCGTGCGGGCGTCCGGCGCGAGCCGGTCCACCAGAGTGTTGGCCGAGACGAGGATCAACAGCAGCGCGGCAGTGGGGGCCAGGACCGCCAGCGGTTGCAGTGAGAGCCCCGACTGGTTCTCCATCAGCATCAGCGCCCAGTCCGACGCCGGGGGCTGGGCCCCGTACCCGAGGAAGGCGGCGGTCGCGAGGGTGAAGACCGCGCCGACGAACCGCACGCCCGCGTCGGCCGCGAGCAGCGGGCGCAGGTTGGGCAGGAGCTCCCGGCGCACCAGGTACCCCAGGGACTCGCCGCGGGCCTGCGCGGCCTCTACGTAGTCGTGTTCGAGCGCCTGGCGGGTCAGCGCGTGCACCACGCGTGTGATGTCGGGCACCAGCACTACCACGGTCGCCACCGCCACCCCCGTCACACCGCGTCCCGTCGCGGTGACCAGCACACTGAGCAGGATGAACGCGGGCATGCTCATCAGCACGTCCACGGCCCGCATCACGAGCGACTCGGCCCACCGCCCGCGCAGGGCAGCGACCGCCCCCGCGGTCGCGCCGACCGCGTAGGCCACGGCCAGCGCGCACACCGAGGTGACCACCAGCGCGCGGCCGCCGCTGAGGACGCGGCTCAGCACGTCGGCGCCGAGGTGGTCGGTCCCGAGCGGCGCCTGCCCGCCCACCGGGGCGTACGGGATGCCGACGGCCGCCTCGGGGTCGTGCGGCGCCAGCTCGGGACCCACCAGCGCCAGCAGCAGGCTCGCGCCGAGCACGGCGGCGACCACCCACACGCCCGGCCCGCGCCCACGGCGCGCCCGCGCGTCGGGCTCCTCGGCGCCCACCGTGCGGACATCGTGCTGCGATTCGTTCATGTTCCTTGCCCCCGGACCGGGTTGAGGAGTAGGGACAGGACGTCCGCCACCAGGTTCAGGGCGACCGTGACGCAGGTGAGGAGCACGGCGACCGCCAGGACCAGCGGGGCGTCCCGCGCGGCCGCCGCGTCGACCAGGCACGCGCCGAGCCCCGGGTAGCCGAACAGCGTTTCCGCGATCAGCGTGCCGCCCAGCAGGTAGGAGACATACCGGGCCAGCACGGGCACCGCCGGCACGACCGCCGCCGGCACGATCCAGCGAAGGACGACGCGCCATTCGGGGACCCCGCCGAGGCGCGCCGCCTCGACCGCCTCACCGCGCTCGGCCCGCACCGTGGCGGCGCGCACGATCCGCACGTTCTGGGCCAGGCAGGAGGCGACCAGCGTCACCACCGGCAGCACCAGCAGCGACGGCCGGTCGAGAGGGCCCTGCCCGGCGGAGAGCGCGGACACCGCGGGGAACCAGCCGAGCCCCGTCGCGAAGCAGAGCACCAGTACGGTGCCGGTCACGAACTCGGGGACGCTGACGAGCGTCAGCACCGCGGCCGACACGGCACGGTCGGCGCGCCGCCCCGCGCGCCTGCCCGACCACAGCCCGAGGGCGAGCGCGGACGGCACCAGGACGGCGACCGAGACCGCGCCGAGGACCAGCGAGTTCACCGCGCGGTCGCCGATGACGGAGGTCACGCTCCTGCCCTGCGCGTACGAGACCCCCAGGTCGCCGCGGAGCGCGTGCCCGAGCCACCGCAGGTACTGCTCCGCCGGCGGGACGTCAAGACCCAGGCTGTGCCGCAGCGCCGCGAGTTGGGCGGGGGAGCCGCCGCCCGTCCTGGAGAGCCGTGCCGTGGCCGCGTCGCCCGGCGCCAGCGCCGTGGCGAGGAAGACCAGCGCCGAGACGACGAGGACGACGGCGACGGCGGCCACGGCCCTGCGCAGCACCAGCGCGGCGAGGGCGCGGTGGGGTCGCGCAGGGCCCGCGGGCTCCTCCCCGGGGCCTGCCGGGGCGTGCGGGATGGCCGCCGTGCTCACGCGGTCAGGAACGCATCGCGCAGCGAGGGGTATTCGGCCCATCCGAGCGCCTTGACCCCCTGCACCCGGGGGATCGAGGCGGCCGCGGAGGGCAGGCGCGCGAAGACCGCGTCGCCGCCGTGGTCGAAGAGGTAGTGCTGCACGTCCGCCACGGTCCGCTTGCGTGCCTCGTCCGTGGTGGCGCGCTGCATGGCGGCGAGCAGGCCGTCGAGCGCCTTGGGTGCCTTGCCGGTGAAGGGGTAACTCGCCTGGCTTCCGTAGTAGTTGGTGAGGTCGAGTGGCAGTGGCATGGGGGAGTAGGCGGAGGTCTGCACGGGCGTGTGCAGCAGCTTGCCCATGTCGCTGTAGTAGTCGGCCGCGGGGACCTTGTCGAGCCGCACCGTGAACCCGGCCTGCCGCGCCTGCTGGACGAACGCGGAGGCGCTCTCCACGAGTCCGTAGGCGAAGTCGGAGGTGCGCAGGGTGACGGCGGCGCCGAGCAGCCCCGCCTTGCGCAGCAGGGACTTGGCGCGCTCCGGGTCGTGGTGGCGGCGCGGGAGGTCCGTGGCGTACCAGGGCTGGTGCAGGCCGCGCGCGTCGTCGGCGACCTCCCCGTAGCCCAGCGTGACGAGCCTGACCATGGCCTCGCGGTCGACGGCGTACTTCACGGCCTCGACCATCTCGGGTGAGGTGAAGGGCCGCAGGTCGAGGTTCATCGCGAAGGAGAGCTCGCTCCAGAGGTCCTTGGGCGGCAGCAGCACGCGGACCCCGTCGTTGCCGCGCTCGGCCCGCGCCGAGGTGAGCGGCACGCTGCCGACGTAGTCGAACTGTCCAGCCTTCAGGCCGCCGAGGCGCGCGGCGGCGTCCGAGACGGAGAAGATCTCGATCTCGTCGAGGTAGGGGCCGCCGTGGTCCGCGTCCCAGTAGTCGGAACGGGCCTTGAGAAGGCTGCTCTTGCCCGCGGCCCACCGCGCCAGCCGGTACGGGCCGCTGCCGGGCGCCGCGCCCAGATCCTTGGTGCCCTCGGGGATCACGAACATGGACTGGGCGAGCGCGAGGTCGAAGAACCCGTCGGGGCGCTTGAGGGGCAGCGTCAGTGTGCGGCTGTCGGGGGTGCGCGCGCCGTCGAAGTCGGCGTGCGTCAGCAGCGCGGCCTGGCCGCCCGGGTGGGCGGCGATGGTGCGGAGGCTGAACAGCACGTCCTTCCCGGTGAGCGGGGTGCCGTCGCTGAACCGTATGCCGTCGCGGACGCGGACCGTCCATGCGGACGCGTCCGCGTTGTGCTCGACGGACTCGGCGACGCGCCACACCGGGCGCCCGCCGTCCAGGTCGCCGAGCGCGTCCCACACCAGGCGGGCCCGCACGTAGTCCACCACGGTGGCCGTCGCCTGCACGACGCTCGTCGACTCGGCGCTGCCGCCGGCGAAGGCGGCCCGCAGCCGCCCGCCGCGGCGCGGCTTGCCGGTGTACGAGGCGGCCGCCGCCGGCCTGTCCGAGCCGCCGCCGCAGGCGCTCGCCAGGCCGCCGAGGGCGAGCACGGCGCTGCCGCCCGCCGCGCGCGCGAGCAGGGTGCGGCGGGAGGGTTCTGGTCTGTTCACTGCACTGTCCTTCGGTGGATGGCCGCCCGCGCCGAGGGGCCGGCGGCGGTGGCGCCGGGTCAGCCGAGCTGGAGTTCCGGCCGGTAGATGTCGAACCAGTGGTGGAGGTCGAGGACGCGCTCGATGCCGAGCCGCCGGTCGCTCGGGAGCGCCGCCGGGTCCTGTTCCAGGACGTCGCTCAGCCAGGCCCGGTCGACCAGTTCGAAGACGGGGTCGCCGGTGTCGGCGAGCACCTCGCGCGCCTGGGCCTGGAGTGCCTTGGCGTACAGCGGGTCCTGCGTGGTCGGGTACGGGCTCTTGGCGCGGTCCACCACGGAGGACGGCAGCGCGCTGCGGACCGCCTCGCGCAGCAGGCTCTTCTCCCGGCCGTCCGAACTCTTCAGCCTCCAGGGCACGTTGTACACGTACTCGACGAGCCGGTGGTCCGCGAACGGCACCCGGACCTCAAGGCCGGCCGCCATCGAGAGCCGGTCCTTGCGGTCGAGCAGGGCGCGCACCAGACGCGTCAGGTGCAGGTTGCAGACGGTGCGCATGCGCCGCTCCTGCGCCGAGGCGCCGTCGAGGTGCTCCACACCGGCGACCGCGTCGGCGTACTGGTCGGCGATGTAGCCCGGGATGTCGAGCCGCCTGCGCACCTCGGGGTGGAGCAGCGCGGTGCGGTCCGTGGTGTGCGCGTTCTGGAACGCCAGCCAGGGGAAGGTGTCCGCGTCCCGGGCCGCGGGGTGGTGGAACCAGATGTAGCCGCCGAAGAGCTCGTCGGCGAACTCGCCCGACAGAGTCACGGTGGACCGCTCCCTGATCGCCCGGAACAGCAGGTACATGGAGGAGTCGATGTCCCCGAGGCCGATGGGCATGTCCCGGGACAGCAGCACCGCCCGGCGCACGGCGGGGTCGACGAGCCTGGCCGAGTCGAGCACCACGTCGCGGTGGTCGGTGCCCACGTGCGCCGCGACCTCCCGGATGAACGGCGAGTCCGGTGTGTCGCGCATCTCGTCCGGCCGGAAGTTCTCTTCCAGCCCCGCGAAGTCCACGGAGAACGTGCGCAGCCGCTCGCCGCGCTCCCGGGCGTGCGGTGCGCTCAGGGCGGTGACCGTGCTGGAGTCGAGGCCGCCGGAGAGCAGGGCGCACAGCGGAACGTCGGACACCGACTGCCGTCGCAGCGTGTCGTCGAGCAGCTCCCGCACTCTCGCGACGGTGGTCGGCGCGTCGTCGGTGTGCTCCCAGGTGGGCAGCGACCAGTACGTGCGGTGCTTGATGCCGCCGCGGGTCACCGTGGCCACCGTGCCGGGCTCGACCTCCGTCATGCCCTTCCACAGCGACCAGCCGGGGGCCTTGGTGAAGCCGATGAGCTCGTGCAGGCACTCCAGATCGACCACGCGCCGGGCCAGGGGGTTGGCCAGGATCGCCTTGGGCTCGGAGCCGAACAGCACGCCGTCGGGGGTGGGGTGGACGTAGAGCGGCTTGACGCCCATGCGGTCGCGCACCAGGACGAGCTTGTCCTCGCGCCCGTCCCACACCGCGAACGCGTACATGCCGTTGAGGTGTTCGGCCACGCCCTCGCCCCATTCGAGGTAGGCCCGCAGCACCACCTCGGTGTCGCTCGCGGTGCGGAAGCGATGGCCGCGGCCGCGCAGTTCGTTCCGCAGTTCGGTGAAGTTGTAGGTCTCACCGCTGTAGACGAGGGCGACGTCCCCGCCCGGTTCTGCTGCCGTCATGGGCTGCGCGCCCCCGGGCGGGTCGATCACGGCGAGGCGCCGGTGGCCGAGGGCCGCGTGCCGGCGCACCCAGGTGCCTCCGTCGTCAGGGCCCCGCTCGGCCATGGTGGCCGTCATCGCGTCGATGGTCTGCTGATGCTGCGTCAGGTCGCTGTCGTACGCGACCCATCCGGTGATGCCGCACATGCGGTGTCCTCGTGTCGGGAGTGTGGTTGTGCAGTGTTCTGGGGCCGGGCGCGGCTCAGGCGAGCAGGAGCGGGAGCGCTTCGAGTCCGTGCATCGCGGTACTGGTCCGCCACCGCAGGTCCTGCTCGGGGACGGCCAGTTCGATCCTGGGGAAGGTCTTCAGCAGGTGCCCGACCGCGATCTCCCCCTCGATCCGGCCGAGCGGCGCGCCCACGCAGAAGTGGATGCCGTGCCCGAAGCCGAGGTGGCCGCCAGCGGGTCTGGTGATGTCCAGGCGGCCGGGGGCCCCGAAGCGCGTGCCGTCGCGGTTGGCGGAGAGCAGCGAGATGACCACGAACTCGCCGGCGGGGATCTCGGTGCCGCCGACGGTGACGGATTCCTTCGTGTAGCGGGGCGAGGAGAGGTTGTTGGGGGTTTCGAAGCGCAGGAACTCCTCGACGGCCGCGGGCAGCAGTGCCGGGTCGGCACGTAGCGCGGCGAGCTGATCCGGGTGGCGCAGCAGTGCCAGCAGGCCGCCGGCGATCAGGTTGACGGTGGTCTCGTAGCCGCCGATGAGCAGGACGAAGGTCATCGCGATCAGCTCGGGCACGCTGAGCCGGTCGCCTGCCTCGCTCACCGCGACCAGCGCCGACAGCAGGTCGTCCGCGGGGTCCTTGCGCTTCTGCTCCAGCAGGCCCGCGAGGTAGCCGCCCATGGCGGCGGACGCCGCGCCGATCTCCTCCGGGGGCGCGGTGGAGACCAGGACATTCGACCAGGCGCCGAACGACTCCCGGTCGTCCTTGGGGATGCCGAGCAGCTCGCAGATGACGATCATCGGCAGGGGATAGGCGTAGGCGGGGAGCAGGTCCACCGGGCCGCTGGTGTCCAGGGCGCCGGTCAGCTCGTGTGCTATCTCCTCGATGCTGGGCCGCAGTCTCTCCACCGTACGAGGGGTGAACGCCTTGTTGACCAGGGTGCGCAGCCGGGTGTGGTCGGGCGGGTCGGTGTTGAGCAGATGGCGGGCCAGGTCCGCGGAGAAGGAGCTCGGCTTGCCGTCCGCAGCCTCCCGCAGCCGTTCGAGGCGGTCGTACACCCCGGCGCTGCTCAGCCGGTCGTCCGTCAGCAGGTCGCGTGCCTCCGCGTATCCGGTGACGAGCCAGGCCGGCAGGCCGGTGGGCAGCACGACCGGGAGTACGGGCCCCTTGGCGCGCAGGGCTTCGGCGGTGGTGTGCGGATCGTGCATGAAATCGTCGGTCAGAAGGAGGCGTTCGGGCGCTGGGTTCATCGGTCTTCCTCGTCGTCGGGCGTGCCGCGGTGCGGGCGGCGGGGTGGGGCGCGCGGCCGTGGCCCGCGCACACCGGAGGTGGTGGGCCCTGGGCACGTCCTCGTGCGCGGGCGGGTGGAGGTCAGGCGTGGCCGGCGAGGCGGTGGCGTACGGCCGCGACGACGGGGCCGGGGTCGGCAGTGAGGTAGAAGTGGCCGCCGGGGAAGCGCAGCAGCTCGAAGGGGCCGTTCGTCCAGCGGGCCCAGCCGAGGGCCTGCTCCTCGGACACCTCGGTGTCCTCGGTGCCGGTCAGGGCGGTCACCGGGCACGGCAGCGTGCCGGCCGGGTCGGCTGCGTAGGTCTCCACGAGCCGGTAGTCGCCGCGTACGGCGGGCAGCACGACCTGCCGCACCTCGGGCATGGCGAGCAGTTCCCGCGGGGTGCCGCCGAGCCGTACCAGCTCGTCGGCGAGGCCGTCGTCGTCCAGCAGGTGCACCGTGCCCGGCTGGTGGAACTGCGGTGCCTCGCGGGCGGACGCGAAGACGCGGACCGGCGGCCTGCGTCCTTCCGCGACCAGCCGCAGGGCGAGTTCGTGGGCGACCACCGCCCCCATGCTGTGCCCGAACAGCGCCCATGGTCGGTCGCACAAGGGGGCGACGGCGTCGGCCAGTTCGCCGACCAGTGCGGGTATGTCGCGGGGCACGGGCTCGTGCAGCCGCTCCTCGCGGCCCGGCGGGCACACCAGCACGGGCTCGATCCACCGGGGCAGCAGGGCGGTCCAGGCGCGGTAGAGGGACGCGGTGCCTCCGGCGTGGGGCAGGCACAGCAGTCGCACGGGGGCGTCCGTGTCCCGCCGGGGACGGCGCAGCCAGGGGGAGTCGAGGGCATGGCGCGCGGGCAGGCCGGTCACGGGGCGTCCTTGCGCAGCTGCCAGGCAGCGGCCCTGCTGCGCTCGGCCCACAGGGCGTGGTAGCGGCCGCCGGCTGCCACCAGCTCGCGGTGGCCGCCCAGTTCGTCCACCCGGCCGTCGGCGAGCACCGCGATCTGGTCCGCCGAGGCGATCGTGGACAGCCGGTGGGCGACGACCAGCACGGTGCGCTCCCGCGCCAGGTCGGTGAGGGCGGCGCTGACCGCGGCCTCGTTCTCCGCGTCGAGCGCGGCGGTCGCCTCGTCGAGCAGGACGACGGGCGCGTCCTTGAGCAGCGCGCGGGCGATGGACACCCGCTGGCGCTCGCCGCCCGAGAGGTTGGAGCCCCCTTCGCCGACCGGGGTCGCCCAGCCGAGCGGCAGCCGGGTCACCACCTCGGTGAGCCTGGCGGCGTCCGCCGCGGCCCGTACCTCGGCCTCGGTGGCGTCGGGGCGCCCGACGCGGACGTTCTCCTCGATGGTGGTGTCGAAGAGGTAGACGTCCTGGGAGACGATGGCGACCTGCCGCATCAGGGTGTCGTTGTCCATCTCGCGCACGTCCACCCCTCCGATGCGCACCGCGCCCGAGCCGACGTCCCAGAACCGGGCGACCAGCCGGGTCACGGTGGTCTTCCCTGCGCCTGACGCGCCCACCAGGGCCGTCATGCTGCCTGGCGGGCACGTCAGGGTGAAGTCCGTAAGGACGGGCCTGCCTTCGCGGTCGCCGTAGCCGAACCCGACCCCGTCGAACTCGACCCCGGAGTGCCCCGGCCGCCGGGGCGTGGCCGGCTCGGGCAGGGCCGGTGTGCGGACGATCTCGGCGATGGAGTCCAGCGCGGTCGCGGCCAGCTGCACCCCGGTCCCGTACGGGGCCAGCAGCGACACGGGCTCGGTGAAGCGCACCGCGAGCACCAGCACGGCGACCATGTCCGGCACCTCGGTGCGGCCACCGAGGACGAGCCAGGCCGCCGTCACCGACACCAGGGCGAACGCCGCCTCGACCACCACCATGTACCAG
The DNA here is from genome assembly GCF_040704505.1 of Streptomyces sp. NPDC047002. Lineage (NCBI taxonomy): Bacteria > Bacillati > Actinomycetota > Actinomycetes > Kitasatosporales > Streptomycetaceae > Streptomyces > Streptomyces sp. NPDC047002. The sequence continues at coordinate 85,498 of NZ_JBEYWC010000018.1, read as the reverse complement.
GCCATCGGCGCGTTGGCGCGGTTGAGGCTGCGTACGGTCGCCGAGCGATCGGCGCGCAGCGACTCCTCAAGTGCCCCCCAGCCGGCCGCGGTCCGTCCCGCGGCCCGCAGGACGGCCTGCGCCCGCGCGAACTCCAGCACGCGGCTGGACACCTCGGCGAGCGAGGCGGCCTCCTCGGCCTGGGAGACCGCGGCGGTGCGCTGCACCCGCCGGTAGAGGAGGAACGCGGGCGGGCACAGGACCAGGAAGGCGAGGGTGAGGCGCCAGTCCACGAACGCGGTGATGACGACGACGGTGGCGGGCGCCGTGACGGTGACGGTGATCTGCTGGAGCACCATGCCGGGGAAGTTTCCGAAGCTCTGGGCGCCGCCCATCGCGGTGAGCAGCCGGCCGGACGCGGCGTTGGTGAACCAGCCCAGGGGGAGCCGGGTCACGCGGTGGGCGAGCTTCCTCGCCAGGGTCATGCTGCTGCGCTCGATGCCGACCGCGTAGCCCTTGTCGGACGTCACCCACATCGCGACGCCGGACGCCGCCGCGCCGAGCGCCGCGACGACGAGCCACGGCACGGCGCGGGCCGCGTCGGCGGAGAACAGCGCGCGCAGCAGGGGGACGAGCGCGGCGAAGGCCACGCCCTGGCAGACGCCCGCGGTGACGTACCCCGCCACCTGGCCGCGCATGCCGGTCGGCCGGCCGATGAGTTCCTCGGCCTTGCGGATGATCACTGTCCGACCTCCTGGAGGCTCTGCTGGGAGTGCCAGAGCCGGGTGTAGAGCCCGTTCGCCGCGAGCAGTTCGGGATGTGTGCCGCGCTCGGCCACCCGCCCCCGGTCGAGCACCAGGATCTGGTCGGCGCCCGCGACGGTGTGCAGCCGGTGTGCGATGACGAGGACGGTCCGCTCCCTGCCCAACTCGCTCAGCGCCTGCTGGATGCGCGCCTCGCTGTGCGGGTCGGCGTGGGCGGTGGCCTCGTCGAGGATCACCACGGGCGCGTCCTGGAGGATGGCCCGCGCGATGGTGACGCGCTGCCGCTCCCCGCCGGACAGTTCGCCCTCGCCGTCCTGGAGCACCGTGTCGTACCCGTGGGGGAGCGTCGTGATCACGTCGTGGATCTGGGCCGCGCGGGCCGCGGCCTCCACCTCGTCGTCGCCCGCGCCGGGCCGCCCGAGGCGGATGTTCTCCCGGACCGTGGTGCGCAGCAGCACTACGTCCTGGAAGACGAAGGCCACCCTGCCGAGCAGCTCCTTGGTGGGGATCTCCCGGATGTCCGCGCCCCCGAGAGTGATGCGGCCCGCGGTCACGTCCCAGAAGCGGGGGATCAGGCGCGCGAACGTGGTCTTGCCCGACCCGGAGGGGCCGACGAGCGCGGTGACCGTGCCCGGTTCGAGGGCGGCGGTGACGCCCTGGAGCGCGGGGGCCCCCTCGCCGTACGCGAAGGCGACGTCCTCGAACGCCACCCGGCTGCCGTCAGGCCGTACCGGAACGGCCGGTTCGGCGAGCGGCGGTTCGGCCATGACGCGCCGGATGTGGGTGGCGCCCAGCTGCGCGTCGCGGATCGCGTAGCCCAGCTGTGCGACGTGCAGCACCGTGCTGGGGAGCCCGACGCCCACCGCGAGGAACGGCAGCAGGGCTGCGGGCCCTGCCCAGTCCCGGGCCACGAACAGGGTGCCCACCGCGGTGATCCACACCAGCATGGACGCCGGTGAGAGCAGTGTGTTGATGAGGTTGGTCGGCCGTCCGATGCCGCCCATCCACCGCAGGCACACCGCCGTGAGCCGGTCGGCAGCGGTGTCGAAGCGGCGGTGGGTGCGCTCGGTGGCCCCGTACGTCTTGATGACCTCGATGCCGTCCGCGAGTTCGACGGTGGCCTTGGTCAACTCGCTCTGGGCGGTGTTGAAGTCGTCCATGTTGCGCCGGTAGCCGAGCTGGATGCGGGGCGCGAGGACCGCGAGGATCACCGCCGCGTACGCCACCACGAGCAGGGCGATCCGCCAGTCGGCGACGAAGAGGTACACCATGCCGGCGAGCGGCATGACGAGACCGGACGTCAGGTCGGCGGCGCCGTGGGCGACCAGGGTGTGCACCTGCCGCACATCGTCGGAGACCGCCTTCTTCACCTCGCCCGAGCCGCTGGCCGCGAACCACCCGAGGGGCACCGTGCCGAGGTGGCGCGCCAGCCGTGACCTGGCCAGGTAGCGGAACTCGGCGTCCGCGTAGTGGCACAGCTGGGTGGCGCCCACGTACAGCAGGCTGCGCAGTACGGCACCCGCGACCCCGGCGAGCACCCACGCCCACACCGTCCCCGGCGCGCTCGTGCCGTGTGCGAGCAGCACCCGGCCCGCCTGCGCGACGGCCACGTACGGCACCAGCGCGCAGGCGGCGGAGAGCCCGGCGAGGACGACACCGAGGACGAGGGTCCCCCGTACCGGCCGGACCAGTGTTTTCAGCGCGCCGGCCTCCACCAGCGGCAATTGCCCGGCAGGAGGCGGTTCTTGGGTCATCGGTCTGCCCTCATTACGTGACGGTCGTGGTCGGCCCCGGGCACACGGCCTCGGCGCCAGGTGTGCATCGTCCAAAACTCCGGCGAACAGGGATTGTGGTTCACATCATGGAAATGATTTTCATTTCAGGACGTAGGCTACGGAGGGCGTCGGCGCAAGTCAACGCGGGCCCCGGGGGCGCATCCGCGACCCGGGGGCCCGGGTTCGCGGCGCCGTGAGTGAAGGCGACGGCCGAGGAGGCATCTGTGGGACCTGGACCAGCCACGTACCGAACGGCCCGCGCGGGAAAGGGCGGACTGCCACCGGGGCCCCGCCTGCCCCGCGCCGCGCAGACCCTCCTCTTCCGCACCGTCGGACACCGGCTCACGCCGAGACTGCGCGGACGCTACGGCGACATGGTCCGCCTGCGCCTGTTCCCCGAGGGGGCGGTGGTGCAGCTCACCGACGCCGAACACATCCGCGCCGTGCTGAACGGGCCCGACACCGTCTACCACGGCGGCGAGGGCAACGCGATCGTCGAACCCGTCCTCGGTGCGCGGTCCGTGATGCTCGCCGACGAACTCGACCACCGCCGCGCGCGCAGGCTCCTCACGCCCGCGTTCCGCGCCGCCGCCCTCGACGGCTACCGCGGGATGGTGGCCCGGCTCACCGCAGAGGAACTGGACCGATGGCCCGCAGGCGTCCCCTTCCGCGCGCACGACCGGATGAACCGCCTGACCCTCGAAGTCGTCCTGCGGGTGGTCTTCGGGGTCACCCGAGGCGCACGACTCGACCGGCTGCGCACTCTCCTGCGCGCGTTCGTGGACGTACGGCCCGTCGACTTCCTCGGCTGGCATCTGCCCGCGCTCCAGCGCGTCGGCAGATGGCGCCGGAAGCTGGCACAGCAGCGGGAACTCGACGCGCTCATCCACGAGGTGATCCGCGAGCGCAGGGACGCGGGGGAGGCGGGCGCCGGCGGCACCGACGTCCTGTCCCGGCTGCTCGGCTCGTCCGACGAGGACGGCGGGCTGAGCGACGCCGAGCTCCGCGACCAGCTCGTCAGCCTGCTGCTCGCGGGACACGAGACGACCGCCACCGCGCTCGCCTGGTCGCTGCACGAACTCGCCTGGAGCGCCCCGCTGCAGGCGCGGGCGGCGCGGGCCGCCGCGACGGGCGACGACGCGTTCCTCGAAGCGGTCGTGAAGGAGTCCCTGCGGCTGCACCCGGTGATCGCGGAGATCGCCAGGCGGGTCACCGAGGACGTCGAGCTGGGGGAGTACCGGATACCGGCCGGGACGACCGTGATGCCCATGATCGGCCAGGTGCACCTGGACGCCCGCTACCACCAGGCTCCGCGCGTCTTCGACCCCGGCAGGTTCCTCGAAGGACCGCCGCCGCGCGAGACCTGGCTGCCGTTCGGCGGCGGCGCGCGCTACTGCCTCGGTGCGGGCTTCGCGCTGATGGAGTCCGCCGTCGTGCTGCGCGAGGTGCTCACCCGCTTCCGCCTCGAACCGGGCAGGGCCGGGCGCGAGGAGGAGCGGGCCCGCCATGTGGTGCTCGTCCCAGGGCACGGAGCCGTCGTCAGGGCGCTGCCGAGGACCGGGGACCCGCACGGGGAGGCGGTCTCATGACCGGTACGCGCGGGAGACGGCAGGGCAGGGCGGCGGCGTGCCGCCACGGTGCGGGAGAGGCGGTCGGCGGCGCATGACGAGCGAGCGCTATCTCGAACCCAGTGAGGCCGTGCTGATGCGGTCCGCGCGAGGAGTCGTCCAACGGGCCTCGCTGCGCGGGCCGTTGGACATGCGGGCTCTTGGGAGGGCCTACGAGGCGTTGCTGGCGGGGGACGCCGCGCTGCGCGGGGTCGTCCGGCGCGACGCGCGGGGCTTCCTGCTCACGGCGGACGGCGCGCGGCGGCCCGCCATCCGCTTCGCGCCCAACCCCGCGGAGTACGAGCAGGCCCTCATGGCCCCGCTCGACCCCGCCGCCGCGCTGGTCCGCCTGGTCGTCGGGCGCGAGGGCGACACCGCCTTGGTGGGGTTCGTCGTGCACCACGCGGTCGCGGACGGGCGGGCGGCCGCCGCCCTCTTCCACCTGCTGTGGGCCCACTACACGGCCGCCGTGACCGGAGCCGAGCCGCCCGCGCCCGCCTCCGCCGGCCTGCGTCCTGCCGCCGAGTCGCTGCTGGCCGGGGCGTTCAACCCCGACGAGATCGACGAGGCGGTCCGCTCCTACCGGGGGAGGGAGAGGGGGTTCCCCGCGGGCCCGCCGCGGGAGCCGGGGGAGCCGGGGGAGCCGGGTGGCATCGCAGTGCGGCGGCTGCTGCTGGACAGGGGGGCCACCCGGCGGATCGCGGAGAGCGCCAGGGCCGCGGGCACGTCCGTGCACGCGGTGCTGTGCGCCGCCCTCCTGAGGGCGAGCCACGGCACCCGGTCGCAGGACGCGGCGGGCCGTTCCGTGCCGATGACGGGCTGGTCGGTGGTCGACCTGCGCCCGCGCGTCGCCCCTCCCGTGGATGCACTCGGTGCCACCAACTTCACTAGCGGAGCCCGGTGTTCGGTCCGGGTGGGCCCGGATGCCGACGTGCTGCGCGTCGCCCGTGCGGTGAAGGCCCAGCTCGACGCCGACCTCGCGGCCCGCGTCCCCCAGCGGCTCGCCCTGCGGCTCGGCGAGGTGGTGGGCGCGGCGTTCACCGCTGAGGATCCGCCGCGCTTCCTGCTCACCAACTGGGGCCGTACGCCGGACCTTCCGATGCCGGAGGGCACCGACGTGACGGACCTGCGGGGCTATGTCCCGCAGCCGCTGCCCGTCCCGGTCTTCGTCGCGCACACCTACGCGGGGCGCCTGAGCGTGGAGCTGGTGCTCTGGCGCCTCGCCCTGCCGGACGGCGCGGCGCAGGCGCTGCTCGACCGGCTGCACGCCGAGCTGCGGAGCGTCCCGGTGCCGCGAGGCGAGAACACCTATTGAAAACGATAATCATTTCTATTAGTTTGTCGTGACAAGGGGGAACGCATGTCTTCGAGGGGATGGACGCAGGTGGCCAAGGAACACGCGGACGCATGGCCGGACTTGTCGGCGGCCGTCGGCGAACTGCTCGGCCTGGCGCCCGAGGAGATCGACGAGGAGGCCCACCTCATCGGCCTCGGCCTCGACTCACTGGCGATGATGCGGCTGGCCGGCCGATGTCGCCGCGCGGGCGCGGACATCAGATTCGCCGACCTCATCGCGGAGCCGACCCTGGGCGCCTGGCGGCGGCTGCTGCACGAACGGTGCACCGCGGGTGCCGCGGCACCGGCCGCCGCGCCCGCCCCGGTCGACGAGTCGGCGCCCTTCGACCTCGCCCTGATGCAGCACGCCTACTGGGTGGGCCGCTCGGAGGGCCAGGAACTCGGCGGCGTCGCCGCGCACTTCTACCACGAGTTCGACGGCAGGGACGTGGACCCGGGCCGCTTGGAGAACGCCGTACGGGCCGTACTCGCCCGCCACGGCATGCTGCGCGTCGCCGTGCTGGACGACGGCAGGCAGCGCATCCTGCCGGAAAGCCCCTGGCCAGGTCTGCGCGTCCACGACCTGCGGGACCTCTCCGGGGCCGCGGTCGGGGACCGGCTCGCGGAACTGCGCGCCGGCCTCTCGCACCGCCGCATGGACATCGCCTCGGGTGAAGTCCTCGACCTCCAGCTCTCCCTGCTCGCGGACGGAGCGACCCGCGTCCACGTCAACCTCGACATGGTGGCGGCCGACGCGCTGAGCCTGCGTGTCCTGCTCGCCGACCTGGCCCGTGCCTATGCGGACCCCGGCGCGCCGCTGCCCGTCCTCGGCTACAGCTTCCCCCGCTACCTGGCCGACCGCGCCGCGGCCCGTGACACCCCCGAGCGCAGGGCCCGGCTCGAAGCCGACCGCGACCACTGGCGGCGCCGCCTCCCCGGCCTGCCGGGCGCGCCCGGGCTGCCCGCCCGCGCACACGGCGCGGACGCGGCCACCGTCGTCCGCCGCCACCTGCACCTCGACGCCGCCGATGCGCGGCGTCTCGGCGACCACGCGCGCTGCCACGGGCTCACCACCGCCATGGCCATGACCGCGGTGTTCGCCGAAACCCTCCAGGCGTTCTGCGAGGAGCCCGACTTCCTCCTCAACCTTCCGCTCTTCGACCGGGAGCCCCTCCACGACGACGTCGGCGCCCTCGTCGGCGACTTCACCTCCTCCGTCCTGCTCGCCTGGCACGGCGCCGAGGCCGGGACCTTCGCCGAGCGGGCCGCCCGCCTCCAGCGCCGCTTCCACGAGGACGCGGCCCACGCCGGGTACTCCGGCGTCGAGGTCCTGCGCGACGCCTCCAGACTGCACGGCGAACGCGTCCTCGCGCCCGTCGTCCACACCAGCGCCCTCGGCCTCGGTGAACTCTTCGCCGACGCCGTCACCGAGCAGTTCGGCGAGCCCTCCTGGATCATCTCCCAGGGCCCCCAGGTGTGGCTCGACGCACAGGTCACCGAGGTCGCGGGCGGACTGCTGGTCAACTGGGACGCCCGCGAGGACGCATTCGAACCCGGCGTGCTCGACGCCATGTTCGCCGCCTACCGCGGACTGCTTGAGCAACTGCTCGCCGACACCGGTGCCTGGCAGCGCCCCGTACCGCCGCTGCTGCCCGCCGACCGGCTCGCGGTACGCGCCGCCACCGAGGAGCCCGACTGGCGGCCGGCCTCCGCGTGCCTGCACGACGGCTTCTTCGCCCGCGCCGCCGCCACGCCCGACGCGCCCGCGCTGCTCGGCCGCAACACCGCCCTCTCGTACGGCCGCCTCGCCGACCGCGCCCTGACGCTCGCCGCCGACCTGCGCAGACGGGGCGTCGGCCCCGGCGACCTGGTCGCCGTCACCCTGCCCAAGGGGCCGGGCCAGGTCGTGGCCGCCCTCGCCGTGCTCGCCGCGGGCGCGGCCTACGCCCCCGTCGGCACCGACCAGCCGCCCGCAAGGCGCGAGCGCATCCACCGCTCGGCCGGTGTGCGCCTCGTCCTCGACGACCTCGCCGTACCCGAGGGCACCAGTCCGCTGGCCGCACCCGTCCACGGCGACCCGGCCGCGCTCGCCTACGTCATCCACACCTCGGGCTCCACCGGCGAGCCGAAGGGCGTCGAGATCACCCACGCGGCCGCCCTCAACACGATCGCCGACCTCAACGACCGCTTCGGCGTGGGGCCTTCGGACCGGGCCCTGGCCGTGTCCGCGCTCGACTTCGACCTCTCCGTCTACGACGTCTTCGGCACCCTCGCCGCGGGCGGCGCCCTGGTCTGCGTCGAAGAGGACGAGCGCAGGGACGCCGCAGCCTGGGCCCAGCTGGTCAGGGACCACGGCGTCACCCTCGTCAACTGCGCGCCCGCGCTGCTCGACATGCTCGTCACGGCCACAGGCCCCGAAGACCTCGCCACACTGCGGCTTGTGCTGCTCGGCGGTGACCGGATACCGCTCGACCTGCCCGGCAGGCTCCGCGCCCTCGCACCCGGCTGCCGCGTCGCCGCGCTCGGCGGCACCACCGAGACCGCCATCCACTCCACCCTCCAGGAGGTCGCCGACGTCCCGGACACCTGGCCCTCGGTGCCGTACGGGACGCCGCTGCGCGGTGTGCGCTGCCGGGTCGTCGACCCACTCGGCCGCGACCGGCCCGACCGGGTGCCGGGCGAACTGTGGATCGGCGGCGCCGGTGTGGCCCGCGGCTACCGGGGCGACCCCGCGCGCACCGCAGAGCGCTTCCCGCACGCCCACGGCGTGCGGTGGTACCGGACGGGGGACAGGGCGCGCTACTGGCCCGACGGAACCCTGGAGTTCCTCGGCCGCGCCGACCACCAGGTCAAGGTACGCGGGCAGCGCGTCGAACTCGGCGAGATCGAAGCCGCGTTGGCCTCTGTCCCGGGCGTACGGGCGGCCGTCGCCGTCCTCGGCACCGACGGGCAGCCGGCGGCCGCCGTCCTCGGCGCGTGCAACCCGGCGGCCGTACGCGCCCACGCCGCCGAGCGGCTGCCCGCCGCGATGGTCCCCGAACGCGTCGCCGTCCTCGACGCCCTGCCGCTGACCCCCAACGGGAAGACGGACCGGCGCGCCGTCGCCGCCCTGGTCGCGCGCACCACGGCGCCGGGCACGCGGAGCACCACCCCGCCCCGCACCCCGCGCGAAGGCCAACTCGCCCGCGCCTGGGAGGACATCCTCGCGACCACCGGCATCGGCCGCGAGGACGACTTCTTCCTCCGCGGCGGCGACTCGCTCCTCGCCACCCGCCTCGTCGCGCGGCTGCGCGCCGAGGGCTGCGGCGACCTGCGGCTCTCCGACCTCTTCGCCCACCCCGTGCTCGCCGACCTGGCGGAGCGCCTGACCGGCGGCGGCCGGGCCCCGCACACCAGGGGCGTCACCGCCGACCCGGACCACCGCCACGACCCCTTCCCCCTCACCGACGTCCAGCGCGCCTACTGGCTCGGCCGCGGCGACGACTTCACCCTCGGCGGCACCGGCTGCCACTTCTACCGCGAGTACGACATCGAGGACCTGGACACCGCCAGGCTCGAAGCCGCGCTCGACCGGCTCGTGCGGCGCCACCCGATGCTGCGCGCCGTCGTCGACGCCACCGGGGAGCAGCGCGTCCTGCCCGACGTGCCCCCGCTCCGGGTCGACGTGGCCGACGCGGGGCCCGACCCGGAGGCCGCCTTCGCCGCGCTGCGGGAGAGCGCCTCCCACCAGGTCTTCGACCCCGGCACCTGGCCCCTGTTCGCGGTGCGCGGGGTGCGGGCCGGCCGCCGCACCCGGCTCGCCGTCGGCATCGACAACATCGCCCTCGACGCCCTCAGCATCCTCCTCTTCTACTCCGAGCTCGCCACCCTCTACACGGACCCCGAGGTGCAACTCCCCCCGGTCGACGTGTCGTTCCGTGACTACCTCACCTCCGTGACCCCCGACCCCGACGCCGTGGCGGCCGCCCGCGAGCACTGGGCCTCCCTCCTGCCCGACCTGCCGCCCGCGCCCGCCCTGCCGCTCGCCAAGGACCCCGCCGCCGTCGGCCGTCCCCGCTTCACCCGGCGGGAGGCCCGTATCGAACCGCACCGCTGGAAGGCGCTCACCGAGCGCGCCCGCGACCACGGCATCACCCCCTCGGGGCTGCTGCTGAGCGCCTTCGCCGAGACCCTGAGCCGGTGGAGCGCGCGCCCCGACCTCACGCTCAACCTCACCCTCTTCGACCGGCGCGACGTCCACCCCCACATCGGGCGCGTCCTGGGCGACTTCACCTCCCTGATGCTCGTCCCCTTCCGCCCCGAGGCGGGGGAGAGCTGGCTCGCGCGGGCCCGGCGCGTCCAGCGGGAGCTGTGGCGCTGTCTCGACCACCGGGAGGTGTCGGCCGTCGAGGTGCTGCGGGACCTCGCGCGGCACACCGGCGACCCGGAGACCACCATGCCCGTCGTCTTCACCAGCGCCCTCGGGGTCGGCGGGACACCCCCGGCCGCGCCCTTCGACCGGCACGTCTGGGGCGTCTCCCAGACCCCGCAGGTCTGGCTCGACCACCAGGTCACCGAGGACGGCGACGGGGTGCGCCTCACCTGGGACGCCGTGGCCGAACTCTTCCCCGACGGCCTTCTCGACGCGATGTTCGACGCCTACCTCGACCTGGTCGACCGGCTCGCGGACGCCGACTGGACCCGGCCGGCCCCCGACCTGCTCCCCGCCGCCCAGCGCGCCACCAGGACCGCCGCCAACGCCACCGGCCCGGCCGTCACCGCACCCCTGCACGCCGCCTTCTTCCGCCACGCGGCGCAACAGCCGCAGCGCACCGCCCTGCTCTGGGGCGACGAGGGCCGCATGACCTACGGCGAACTCGCCGACCGCGCCCTGCGGCTCGCGGGCGCCCTCGCCGAGCACGGCGTGCGGCGCGGCGAGACCGTGGCCGTCAGCCTGCCCAAGGGCCCCGACCAGGTCGTCGCCGTCCTCGCCGTGCTCGCCGCCGGCGCCGCCTACGTGCCCGTGGGCCCCGACCAGCCGGCCGCCCGCCGCGAGCGGATCCTCAGGACCGCCGGCGTCCGGCTCGCCGTCACCGCGCCCGAGGCGCCCGCCGTGGCGGGAGTGCCGGTGCTGCCCGTGGACGCCGCCCCGGCCCTCGACGTACCCGCGGCGCCCCTCGACACGCCGCCCGCCGCACTCGCGTACGTCATCTTCACCTCGGGCTCCACCGGTGAGCCGAAGGGCGTCGAGATCACCCACGCCAGCGCCTCCAACACCATTACGGACGTCAACGACCGCTTCGGCGTGGGGCCTTCGGACCGGACGCTGGCCGTGTCCGCGCTCGACTTCGACCTCTCCGTCTACGACATCTTCGGGCCCCTGTCCGCGGGCGGCGCCGCCGTCCTGATCGACGAGGACGCCCGCCGCGACGCACGCGACTGGCTCGACCTGGTGCGCCGCCACCGCGTCACCGTGTGGAACACCGTGCCCACCCTGCTCGACATGCTGCTGACCGCGGCGGAGAGCACCCGGCCGCCCGACCCGCTGCGCCTCGCCCTCGTCTCGGGCGACTGGATCGGGCTCGACCTGCCGGTCCGGCTCGCGGAGCAGAACCCGTGGTGCCGCTTCGTCGCACTCGGCGGCGCCACCGAGGCGGCGATCTGGTCCAACGCCCACGAGGTCACCGCCGTCGATCCCGCCTGGCGGTCGATCCCCTACGGCCGCCCCCTGCGCGGACAGGTGTTCCGCGTCGTGGACGCCCTGGGTCGTGACTGCCCCGACTGGGTGCAGGGCGAACTGTGGATCGGCGGCGCAGGCGTGGCCCGCGGCTACCGCGGCGACGCCGCCCGTACCGCCGACCGGTTCTGCCGGGCCGCGGGCGTGCGCTGGTACCGCACCGGCGACCTGGGACGCTACCAGCCCGACGGGACCCTGGAGTTCCTCGGCCGCGCCGACCACCAGGTGAAGGTGCGCGGCCACCGCGTCGAACTCGGCGAGATCGAGGCCGCGCTGCGCACCGCCCCCGGCGTGGGCCGCGCCGTCGCCGCCGTGGCGGGCGAGTCGGCCGCGCGCCGCCTGGTCGCCGCGGTCGTCCCCGCCGGCGGCTCCGGCCCCGCGCGGCTGCACACTGCGCAACCCGACGCCACCACCCTGCGCTTCAGGGACCGCGCCCGCGAACACGAGGCACAGGTCGCGGAGTCCTTCCTGCTCGCGCTCCTCGACCCGCCCGGCGCAGGCACCCCCCTCACCCCCGCGCGGTGGGCGGCCGGGCTCGGCCTCGCCGAGCGCCACCTGCCCGTCCTGCGCCTGTGGCTCGGCTGGCTGGCAGGACGCGGCGTCCTGGCGCGGGACGGCGCCGCCTACACGCTCACACGGGCCGTGCCGCCCGCCCCGCCCACCGCGCGCGGGCAGCGGGCCGACCCCTACGACGCCCTCGTCGAGCGGGCGCGCGGCCGGCTGGCCGAGCGGCTCGGCGACTACCGCGACATCCTCGCGGGAAGCCGGGACGCCGCCCTGCTGCTCGACGACCCGGTCCTCGCGCCCGCCAGGCTCGCCGCCGCCGATCCCGGCGCCGACAGTGCCACCGAGGCGGTCGCCGCCCGGGTACGCGCGCTGGCCGACCGGCTCGGCCGCCCCGTCGACCTGGTGGAACTCGGTGGCGGCGACGGCGTACGCGCGGCCGGACTGCTGTCCCGCCTCACCCCGGACCAGGTCCGTCACACCCTCACCGACACCGATCCCGCGCTCGTCGCGGCCGCGGCACAGCGTCTCGACGGCCTTCCGCACCACGTCGCGTGCCGTCGCGTGGCCGACCTCCTCGTCCCCGACGAACTCCAGCACCGGTTCGACCTCGTGCTCGCCGACCAGACGCTGCACCGCGGCCCCGACCCCGCCCAGGGGCCGGCCCTCGCGGGCCTGCTGCTGCGGGGCGGCGGCGACCTGATCGCCGTGGAGCGCAGCGAGCTCACCCCCGTGGCCCTGCTCACCGCGGCCCTCCTCGACGGCGGCTACGCGGACTTCGACCGGGAGCGCAGGGCGGCCGGCAGCCCCGTCCTCGCACCCGAGCGCTGGGCGGAGGTGCTGGGCGCCGCGGGGTTCGCCTCCCTCGACCACACCCCCGTCCCCGGCTCCTTCCTCGAACTCCTCGTGGCCCACCGCCCCGCGGACGCGCCCGCGCCCGACCCCGCCGAACTGCGCGCACGCGCCGCACGCGACCTGCCCGCGCACATGGTGCCGGAACGCGTCGCGGTCCTGCCGCGGCTGCCGCTCGGCGCCAACGGCAAGCTCGACAGGCCCCGGCTCGCCGCGCTGCTCGCGACCGCGGAAGACACCGCGGCCGAGGAGCCGCCGCACGACGGACTCGAAAGCGAACTCGCCTCCCTGTGGGTCGAGTTGCTCGGTGTGTCGGCCGTGGGCCGGCACCAGAGCTTCTTCTCGCTCGGCGGCGACAGCCTGCTCGCCACCCGGCTGCTCGCCCGAATGGCGACCCGATTCGGTACCGAATTGCCCCTGCGGCAGCTGTTCGCGGGCCCCACCCTCGCGCAGCTCGCCCTGGCCCTGGCCGACCGCCTCCCCACCGAGGGCGACACCGAGGAGGGCGCCCTGTGATCGGCGTACTCGGCGGGCACGGCTCCGTCGGCGCCCACGCCGCCCGGTTGCTCGCCCGCCAGGGCGCCGGCCCCCTGCGGATCGGCGGCCGCGACCTCGACCGGGTGCGCCGCTTCACCGACGCGTCGCTACCCGGCGCCGACGCGCAGCCGGTGCGCGCCGACATCGAGGACCCGGTGTCACTCGCCGCGTTCGTCGACGGCTGTGAGCTCGTCGTGCACTGCGCCGGGCCGTCCCGCCGCACCTCCGGGACGACGGCGCTCGCCGCGCTGCGGGCCGGGGCCTCGGTCGTGGACGCGGGCGGCGGCGAGCGCGCCGCCGGCACCGTGGGAGACGTGGGCGAGCGCACCGTGCTCTGGGACGCGGGCGCCCTGCCGGGGCTCTCTGGGCTGCTGCCGCGCGCGCTCGCCGCCGCACACTTCGACACGGTGCACCGCCTCACCGCGTACGCCGGTGTGCTCGACCGCTTCACCGCGACCGGCGCGGACGACTACCTCGACGGCGTGCTCGGACCCCTGAGCGAGCCGCTCGCCGCGTGGCGCGGCGGCGCCCGCAGGAGCGGCGCGGCGCGCTCCCGCACCGGCCAGGACCTGCCCGCCTTCCCGCGCCCCGTGGCCCTCCACCCCTATCTGGACGGGGAAGCAGAACGCCTCGCCCGCGACCTGTCCCTCACCGAGGGCACCTGGTACACCGCGTTCGACGGCGACCACCTGGCGGCCGCGCTCGCCGCCGCCCGCACCCGGGACCGAGCAGAGGCGGTGCGCGCCGTGTGCGCCGCCGCCGCGCTCGACACCGCGGGACGCGCCCCCCACGCCACCCTGCTGGTGCAGTTGGACGGCGCCGCGCGGGGCACGCCCCGCACCCGTACGGCCGTGCTGCGCGCCCCCGGCGTCTCCGCGCTCACCGGTGCCGTCGCGGCGGTCGCCGCGCTCGCGGTGCTGCGCGGCGAGACGCCCCCCGGCGCGCACCCCGCGGCCGCCGCGCTCGATCCCGCGGCCGTGCTCGCCCGGCTGACCGCCGACCCCGCCGTGTGCCGGCTCGACGTGCACGAGGCCGCGGCCGACGAACCGGCCGCCGTCGAGGAAGGAGCCCTGTGAAGACCCTGAGGACCGTGGTGTGCGGCACCACCTTCGGACAGTTCTACCTGGCCGCGCTCGCCGGGATGCCCGAGGAGTTCGAGATCGCCGGGGTGCTCGCCGCGGGCAGCGCGCGTTCGGCGGAGTGCGCCGCCCGTCACGGCGTGCCGCTCTACCGGGACACGGACGAGCTTCCCGAGGACATCGACCTCGCCTGCGTGGTGGTCAGGTCGGGCGTCCTCGGCGGCCCCGGCACGGACCTCGCCCTGAGGCTGCTGCGGCGCGGCATCCACGTCGTCCAGGAACAGCCCGTGCACCACGAGGACATGGCCGCCTGCCTGCGCGAGGCACGCGCGCACGGCGTGCGCTACCGGATCGGCGACCTGTACGCGCGGCTGCCTGAGGTACGGCGCTTCACCGAGGCCGCACGCGTGGCCGCGCGGCGGCAGCCCGTGACGTACGTCGACGCGGCCTGTGCCTCCCAGGTCGCCTTCCCGCTGCTGCACATACTCGGCGACGCCCTCGGGACCACCCGGCCCTGGGCCCTCGACCCCGCCTCCCACGCGCCGGACGCGCCGTTCGCCGTGCTCACCGGCACCATCGGCGGCGTCCCGCTCACCCTGCGCGTGCACAACGAGGTCGACCCCGACGACCCCGACAACCACCTGCCGCTGCTGCACCGCGTCACCCTCGGCACCGCCGGCGGCAGCCTCACCCTCACCGACCCGCACGGGCCAGTGCTGTGGAGTCCGCGCCTGCACATCCCCGCGTCCGTCAGGAACCGCTTCGACTTCGAGGCGGACGGCACCGCACACCTCGGCGAACCTGCCACCACCGCGCTCGGCCCCACACTCGTGCCGGAGCTGCGCACGCTGCTGCGCGACCAGTGGCCCGCCGCCATCGGCGCCGACCTGCTCGCCGCCCGCGAGTCGGCACTGCCCGGCGGGGCGCGCGGCCCCGACCAGTACCACCTGACACTCGCCCGCATGTGGCAGGACCTGACCAAGGCGGCCGGCTACCCCGCCCTGCGCCCGGGCCAGTCCCACCAGCCGCTCACCGTGGCCGACCTCGCGGGCCCCGCCGACCTGATCGGGCATGCCGCCGCCGCGGCCGACCGCGCCGTGGGGCCCGTCGAACGCGCCCACACCGACGCCTTCGTGCGGCAGCTCGACGAGGCGGTCACCGGCTCCATGCTCGGGGCCCTCCAGCGCCTCGGCGCCCTCCGCGAGCCGGGCCGCTCCGTCACGCCCGACGCCGTCCTCACCACCGCGGGCGTCGCGCCGCGCCACCACGCCGTGGCCCGCCGCTGGCTGCGCGTCCTCGCCGAACGCGGGGTGCTGGAGAGGGAGGGCGAGGCGCTGCGCGGGGCCGCCCCCGTCGAGCAGGCCGCCGTCGACCGCGCCTGGGACGCTGCCGCGCGGCTCTGGCAACAGGGCCTCGGCAGCCCTGGGTTCATCGCCTACCTGCGCCGCAACGCGGACTGTCTCACCCGCCTGCTGCGCGACGAGCAGCAGGCCACCCTGCTGCTGTTCCCCGAGGGGCGCACGGACCTGGCGGACGCCGTGTACCGCGAGACCGTCACCGCCCGCTGGCTCAACACCGCCGTCGCCACGGCCGTACACTCACTCGCCGCCGACCGCGACCCCCGAAGACCGCTGCGCGTCACCGAGGTCGGCGCGGGCACCGGCGCGACCACGGCAGCCGTGACCGCCGCACTCACCGCGGACGGATGCGAACGGCCGCCCGTGGACTACCTGTTCACCGACGTGTCGCCGTTCTTCGTCACCACGGCGGAGCAGCGCCACGCCGCGCGGCCATGGATACGGCACGCGCGGTACGACATCGACCGCGCACCCGACGCGCAGGGCGTCCCGACCGGCACCGCTGACGTGGTGATCGCCGCCGGAGTCCTCAACAACGCCCGCGACACCGACGCCACCCTGCGCCACCTCGTGCGGCTGCTCGCGCCCGGCGGGCGACTGCTCGTCACCGAGCCGACCAGGGAGCACCTGGAGATCCTCGCCTCGCAGGCGTTCATGATGACGCCCCCCGAGGACGCGCGTCGGGAGAGCGACAGCACGTTCCTCTCCCGCGGCCAGTGGCTCGCCGCGCTCACCCGCGCGGGACTCGCCGACGTCACCGCGGCCCCCGGCGAGGACCACCCGCTGGCGCCCCTGGGCCAGCGGCTGTTCGCCGCCCGCCTGACCTGACCACCACCTCCGGGAGAGAACACCACCGTGTTGCGTTGCAGCCACGTCCTGTGCAAGGTCGACGACATACGCTCCGTCGTCGACGACTACCGAGAACTCGGCTTCACCCTGGAGTACGGCAGCGCCCCCGAGCGCGCCCACAACGCGCTGCTCTGGTTCCCCGAGGGACCGTTCATCGAGTTCTTCCAACTGCCGTCCGTCTTCCGCCTGCTGAAGTGGCCCATGGCCGCACGCAACGGTGTCGCCGCCGGTGAGCGCCTCGCGCGCTGGGCCCGCCCGGACGAGGGCTGGCGCGATCTGGCCCTGGAGACCGACGACACCGCCCTCGGCCGGGTCCACACCACCCTGCGGACGTCCGGTGTGCGCGTCTCGCGCGTCATGGACGGCCGCAGGACCCGCCCCGACGGGGCCGCCGTGCGCTACCAGTTCCTCGCCACCCGCCCCGCCGCGCTGCCCTTCGTCGTCTCCGCGTACAGCCCCCCGCAGCGGCCCACCGACGTGCGCCATGCCAACGGCGCCCGGCGTGTCGGCCGGGTGCGCCTGGGCGTCGCCGACGCCGACCGCGCAGCCTTCGACAGCCTCGCCGCCCACCTCGGCCCCGGCGGCCCGCTGACCGTGGAGCCCGCAGCGGCCACCGGGGTGCTCGGCGTCGAACTCGACGGGCTCAACGCGCCGTTGGCGCCCGGCAGGCTGCACGGCGCCGCCCTCGCGGGCCCCGGCGGCAGGGCGGCCGCGCGATGACCGCACTGCCCGGGTTCCGCGGCCGCCTCCTCGCCCCCGGCGACCCCGGATACGAGCGCGCCCGGCGCGTACGCAACGCGCGGGCCGACAGCCGCCCCGCGCTGATCGCCCGCTGCACCGACGCGGACGACGTGATCGCCGTCCTCGCCCACGCCCGCACCCGGGGGCTCGCTGTCGCGGTGCGCGGCGGCGGCGCCCATGTGGCGGGCTGGGGCACCTGCGACGGCGGCGTCGTCCTCGACCTCGGCGGCATGAAAAACCTGCAGATCGACCCGCTGGGCCGTACCGCCGTGGCCGGGCCCGGCCTGACCTGGGGCGAGTTCGACGCGGCCACCCAGGAGCACGGCCTCGCCGTGCCGGGCCCCCGCAACCCCGACGTGGGCATCGCAGGACACACCCTGGGCGGCGGCGTCGGAGACCTCTCCCGCCAGTACGGGCTCACCAGCGACAACGTCACGTTCTTCGACGTCGTCACCGCCGACGGCCGGCACCTGCGCGCCGACGCCGACACCCACGAGGACCTCTTCTGGGCCCTGCGCGGAGGCGGCGGCAACTTCGGCGTCGTCACCCGCTTCGGCTACCGGCTGCACCCCGTCGACGGTGTCGTCGCGGGTCCCCTCGTCCACCCCGCGGGCCAGGCCAGGGACGCCCTGCGTGCGGCCCGCGACTGGCTGGCGGGCGCCCCCGACGCCGCCTCCCTCGTCGCCGTCGTCTGGACCGCGCCGCCGCTGCCGTTCGTCCCCGGGCACCTGCACTACGAGCGCTGCGCCGTGCTCATCCCCAGCTGGTTCGGGGCGCCCGAGGACGCCGACGCCGTCCTCGCCCCGCTGCGCCGCGGCCCCGTGCGGCCGGTGCACGACGGCGTCACCCGCCGCCCGTACGCCGCCTATCAGCGGCTGCTGCCCTCCCCGCCGGACGCCACGCGACAGCAGGTCTACAACCGCGGCGAACTCCTCACCGACCTCACCGACGACACCCTCGACCTCCTCCTCGCCCACTGGGAGACCGGCGGCCCCGCGTTCTCCGTCGTCATCGGCGCGCTCGGCGGAGCCATCGCACGGGCCCCCGCGGGACCCACCGCCTTCACGCACCGCGACGCCCGCTGGTTCGTCGAGCTGTGCGCCCAGTGGTACGGCGACCCCGACAGCCCCGAGCACATGCGGCCCGCACGCGCCGCCCGGCAGGCGCTCGGGGACGTCACACGCGGCCCGTACGTCAACCTGCTGCCCGACCCCGAACCCCACTGGGTACGGGCCGCCTACGGGGACGCGGCCTACGCGCGCCTCGCCCGGACCAAGGACGACTGGGACCCCGGCAACCTCTTCCGCCACAACGCCAACATCGCGCCGTCCACGGCCAAGGAGATCCACCGATGACCCCCGAGACCACCCCGGCAGAGCTGATCGCGGAACTCCGGCAGGCGGGCGTCCACCTGTGGGAGGAGGACGGCACGCTCCGCTACCGTGCCCCCAAGGGAGCACTGCGCGAAGGGCAGTTGGCGCGCCTGGGCCGCCACAAGGCCCGCGTGCTCGACCACCTGCGCGACGAGGCGAGATCGACCGCCCTCGTCCCCGACCCCGCGGCCCGCCACGAGCCCTTCCCGCTCACCGACGTCCAGTCGGCCTACCTGCTCGGCCGCAACGACGCCTTCGGCTACGGCGGTGTCGCCTGCCATGTCTATCTGGAGGTCGGCTACCCCGACCTCGACCCGGCCCGCACCGAGGACGCCTGGAACCGGCTCGTGCAGCGGCACGCCATGCTGCGTGCCGTCATCGACCCCGCGGGCCACCAGCGGATCCTGCCCGAGGTGCCGCGGCTGTGCGTGCCCGCCACCACCGCGGCGGGCGAGGCCGCCCAGGAGACCCTGGAGCGCGCCCGCGAGGAGATGGGCCACCGGGTCCACGACACCGCCTCCTGGCCCCTGTTCGACCTGCGCGTCACCCGCACCCCCGAACGCGCGGTCCTGCACCTGTCGATGGACTTCCTCATCGCCGACTGGGCGAGCATCTGGCTGCTGCTGGGGGAGTTCGAGGCGCTGCACAGCGAACCAAACGCAGAACTGCGGCCCGTCGGCGTGGAGTTCCGCGACTACCTGCTCGCCGAGCGGGCCCTGCGCGAGTCGCCCGCCTACCAGCGGGACCGTGACTACTGGCACGCCCGGCTCGACACCCTGCCGCCCGCCCCCGACCTGCCGCTCGCCGAGGCGGACCACGGCGCACCGCGCTTCGCGCGCCGCTTCCTGCGGCTGGACGAGGCGGCCTGGGCCCGTCTCAAGAAGCGGGCGCAGAGCCGCGGCCTCACCCCGTCCGCCGTGGTCATGGGCGCCTACGCGACCGTGCTCGGCCGCTGGAGCGCCACCCCCCGGTTCACCCTCAACCTGACCGTGCTCAACCGGTTGCCGCTGCACGCGGAGATCGGCCGGGTCGTCGGCGACTTCACCAGCGTCAGCCTCCTGGCTGTCGAGCCTGAGGCAGGCGCGCCCTTCACGGAACAGGTGCGCGTCCTCTCCGACCGGCTCTTCGACGACCTCGACCACCGGCTCTGCTCGGGCGTCGAGGTGCTGCGCGAACTCGCCCGCCGCCGCGGCCGTGAGGCCGCCCTGATGCCGGTGGTCTTCACCAGCGCCATCGGCCTCGGCGACGACGGCACGGGCGGCAGGGCCGAGGGCCGGCTCGACGGGTCCGGGATCACCCAGACCCCGCAGGTGTTCATCGACTGCCAGGCCATGGACGACGCCGAAGGACTCCAGGTCAACTGGGACATACGCGAGGGCGTCTTCCCCGAGGGCCTCGCCGACGACATGTTCGGCGCCTTCGAGGCACTGCTGCGGGACCTCGCCGACGACGACGGGCCGTGGGACAGCGCCCACCCGGTGGCGCTGCCCGCCCGGCAGGCCGAGGAGCGCCGGCGGGCCAACGACACCGCGGCCCCGCTCCCCGACGCACCCCTGCACCGCGCCGTCCTCGCGCGGGCCGAACAGGACCCGGAACGTACCGCAGTGATCTGGTCGGGCGGCACCCTGAGCTACGGCGAACTCGCCCGCCGCGCCGCCGCGGTCGCCGCGGAGCTGCGCGCGGGCGGCTGCGCCGGGGGCGACCTCGTGGCGGTCGTGACGGAGAAGGGCCCCGAACAGTCCGTCGCCGTTCTCGGCACCCTCCTCGCGGGCGGCGTCTACCTGCCGGTCGACGCCGCGCAGCCGCCGCTGCGCCGCGCGGCGATCCTGCGCGACGCCGGCGTACGGCACGTGCTGACCCAGTCCTGGCTGCCCGCGGAGGAGTACGAAGGCGTCCGCGCGGTGGCGGTCGACACCCTGGCGCCCGCCGAGGGAACCGCCACCGCCGCCACCGGCGGCGCGGACCCCGACGCCCCGGCCTACGTCATCCACACCTCCGGCTCCACCGGCCGCCCCAAGGGTGTGGTCATCAGCCACCGCGCCGCCCTCAACACCGTCGAGGACGTCAACCGGCGCTTCGGCGTCACCGCCGACGACCGGGTGCTCGCCCTCGCGTCGCTCGGCTTCGACCTCTCCGTCTACGACCTCTTCGGTCCGCTCGCGGCCGGCGGCGCCCTCGTCCTGCCCGACCCCGACCGCTCCACCGACCCCTCCCACTGGGCCGAACTGATCGCACGGCACGGCGTCACCCTCTGGAACTCCGTCCCCGCGCTCCTCCAGATGCTCGCCACCTACCTGGAGAACGAGCCAGGCCGCGCGCTGCCCACACTGCGCCTCGCGCTGCTGTCGGGCGACTGGATACCCGTGACCCTGCCCGACACGCTCGCCGACCTGCTCCCCGCACTCGAACTGGTGGCGCTCGGCGGCGCGACCGAGGCATCCATCTGGTCCAACTACCACCGTTGCCAGGGAAGTTACGCGCAGCGACGCAGCATCCCCTACGGTCGGCCGCTGGCGAACCAGACCTTCCGGGTGCTCGACGCCGACCTCCGCGACCGCCCCGTACGGGTGCCGGGCGAGCTGTACATCGGCGGGCACGGACTGGCGACCGGCTACCTGGGGGACCCGGAGACCACCGCGCAGCGCTTCGTCGTCCACCCCGAGGACGGCGAGCGTCTCTACCGCACGGGCGACCTCGGCCGCTACCTCCCCGGCGGCGAGCTGGAGTTCCTCGGCCGCGCCGACACCCAGGTCAAGATCCGCGGCCACCGCATCGAACTGGGGGAGATCGAGGCCGCCCTCCAGGAGCACCCCGCCGTCGCGGCGGCCGCGGCGGTCGTCGACGGCAGCGGCGACGACCGGGCGCTCCTCGCCGCCGTCGAGCCTGCCCCCGTGCCCGGGGCCCCCGCAGACAAGGGCCTCGCCGCGGCGGTGAGCGCCGCGGCGGACGCCACCGCGGCCGGCCTCGGGCACGCGGCGGTGGCTGCGCACACCGACGCCCTCGACGCCGCCGTCCTGGCCTCCATGGCCGCCGCTCTGCACCGGCTCGGCCTCCTCCCCGGCACCGGCGAACCCCCCTCGGCCGACGCCCTCACGCGGGCGGGCATCGCCCCGCGCCACCACTGGCTGGCGCGCCGCTGGCTCGCCGTGCTCGACGGGCACGGCGCCGCCGTGGAGCCGGACGGGCGGGACGCCGCCCGGCTGTGGCGGGAAGCGGCCGCGGCCTGGGACGACCGGGTCGCGTCGCGCGACTTCCTCGCCTACGTCAGGGCGCACACCGACCGGCTGCCCGCCCTGCTCTCCGGCGAGCAGGACCCCGTCGACCTGCTCTTCCCCGACGGCGGCTTCGAGACCGCGCACGCCCTCTACCGCCGCAACGCCACCGCCCGCTACCACAACAGTGCCGTCGCCGAACTGCTGGCGCACACCGCCGCCGCCCACCCCGCCGACCGGCCGCTGCGGGTCCTCGAAGTCGGCGCGGGCACCGGTGGCACCACCGAGGACGCCGTCGCGGCGCTCGCGGGCCGCGACGCCACCTACCACGTCACCGACGTCGCCGCGTTCTTCCTGCCCGAGGCCCGCCGCCGCTTCGGCGACCGGGAGAACCCACGTATGAGCTTCGGCGTCTTCGACGTCGACGCCGGGCACCGGGCCCAGGGCCTCACGCCCAACAGCTACGACGTGGTGCTCGCCGCGGGCGTGCTCGAAAACGCCCGCGACATCCGGTCCTCGCTGCACCGGCTCACCGAACTCGTCGCCCCCGGCGGGCGGTTGATCCTCACCGAGCCCACCCGCGAACACCCCTGGATCCTGGTGTCGCAGGCGTTCATGATGACCGAGCCCGAGGACGAGCGCGCCCACGGCACCTCTTATCTCGGCCTCGACCAGTGGTCCCGGCTGCTCGCCGAGGCCGGCGCCGACGACGTGCTCAGCCTGCCCGAGGCCGGCCACGCCCTGGCGCCGCAGCACATCCACCTCCTCACGGCCAGGTTCAAGACCGGCAGGGCCCGCGTCACCGAGGCCGAGCTGACCGCCTTCCTGCGGGAGCGGCTGCCCGCCCCGATGGTCCCGACCCACGTACAGATCGCCGACGCGCTGCCGCTGACCACCAACGGAAAGGTCGACCGCCGCACCCTGGCCACCTGGCGCCCGGCGGCCACCGGCGCCGAGCCGCGGCGGGGCGGCGAACAGCCCGCCGACCCCTTCGAGGCCAGGCTCGCCGCACTCGTCGCCGAGGCACTCCCCGGCGGCCTCCCCGGCCGTACCGACAGCTTCTACGACCACGGCGCCGACTCCCTGATCATGGCCAGGCTCGCAGGGCGGCTGCGCGAGGAGGTCCCCGAGGCGTCCCCCGTCCCCTTCGACACCCTGCTGCGGCACCTGCTCAACCACCCCACGCTCGCGGAACTCGCCGCGTTCCTCACCGTGTGCGAGAGCCAGGACGCCACCCCCGCCCTGCGCAGGGCCGCCACGGGCAACGCCGCCCTGATGCCGTTCTCCAGCACGGGCGAGGGGCCGCTGCGCGTGATGTTCCACGCCGGTCTCGGCACCATGGACTGCTACCGGCCCCTCGCCGCCCGCCTCGTCGCACAGGACCTCGGCCCGGTACTCGGCGTCGTCATCGACGACACCGACCGCTACCTCGCCCAGGACCCCGCGAGCGTCGTCGAACGCGCCGCCGACGACTACGCCGACCGGCTGGCCGCCGAGGGCCACGACCGCGTCCAGCTCATCGGCTACTGCCTGGGCGGCCTCTACGCCACCGAGGTGGCCCGCCGCCTCGACGAGCGCGGCATCACCGTCGAGGACCTGGTCCTCATCAGCAGCCACCCGGTCGTCTTCGACGTCGAGGACGACCTCATGATCGAGGTGCTGTTCGTCCCCAACCTGCACATCTCCCTCGCCCGGACGGGCCTCGGGGACCTCGACGCCGACACGCTCGTCCGCGGCTTCATGCAGGTCATCGAGGAGAACGGCGGCAAGGTGCCGCCCGGCTCGCTCGGCGGCGTGGGCGGGGACCCCGAACTCGACCGCGCGGGCGCCTTCTTCCGCCACCTCGCCTCCTTCACCCGCGAGGAGCGGTTCGCGGTGTACGCGCGCACCGCGACGGAGGCGGGCGGTGCCGACGTCCCGCCCGAGATGGTCGCCGGCATGTTCCGGGTCTTCCGGCAGAGCTTCCTCTCCGCCCGCCTCAGCCCCGAACCGTACGCAGGAGACATCCGCTTCCTGCTGCCCCGCGCCGCCTCCGGGTTCGCCCCCGGCATGGACGACACCACCCTCGCCTTCTGGCGCGAGGTGTGCCTCGGCGACCTGCCGGTCACCGAGATCGACGGCAACCACTTCAGCTGCATCGAGGAGCCCCACGTCGCCCATGTGGCCGACCTGGTGGCCGCACCGCTGCGCCCGGCCCACCGCCGCTGACCAGGAGGAGAACCATGCCAGAGCAGTACCGGCAGGACACCGTGGCGGGTCTCTTCGATCCGCCGGCCACCGCCGCGCGCCTCGCCGCCTCCGGCCTCTTCGCCCAGTACGTCGTCTACGAGCGCGAAGGGTGCTGTCACGTCGCGGGCGACCCGCTGGCCCATCTGCGGGTCGACGCCCGCGCCGTGCACACCGCGACCGGGCCCGTGCCGTGGCGGGGCGCGCCCTGGGCGGCACTGAGCGCCGCAGTGCGGGTGAGTCCGGTCGCCGACGCGCACGCGTACGGCTGGCTGTCCTTCGAACTGGCGGGCGGCGCGGCGCCTGACGACGACACCGTCCTGGCCCACCTCATCGTCCCCGCGACCGAGTTGACCATCACCCGGCGGGGCATCGGCATCCGCACCACCGATCCCGCCCTGCCCGGCCGCCTGCGTGCGGCGCTCGCCGGGCCCGCCCCGGCCGCGCCGGCGCCGAAACCCGTCGACGTGGAGGCGCCCGACGACACCTACCGCACCCGAGTGGCCCACGCGGTCGCCGAGATCCGCAAGGGCGCGCTCGACAAGGTCATCCTGTCGCGCACCGTCGACGTGCCGTACCCCGTCGACATGCCCGCCACCTACGCGGCGGGGCGCCTCGCCAACACCCCCGCGCGCTCCTTCCTGCTCGACCTCGGCGGCACCCAGGCCGCCGGGTTCAGTCCGGAGACCGTCGTCGAGGCGCCGGGCGACGGCACCGCGACCACCCAGCCCCTGGCCGGCACCCGCGCCCTCACAGGCGACGAGGACACCGACGCTGCCCTGTGCGCCGAACTCCACCGCGACCCCAAGGAGGTCTACGAGCACGCCACTTCGGTCAGACTTGCCGTCGAGGAACTCACCTCGGTCGGCGCACTCCACACCACCCGCGTGGGGGAGTTCCTCACCGTCAAGCGCCGTGGCAGCGTGCAGCACCTCGCCTCCCGGGTCACCACCGACCTGGCCGCGGACCGCACCGCCTGGGACGCGCTCGGCGCGGTCTTCCCGCCCGTCACCGCGTCCGGCATCCCCAAGCGGGCCGCGTACCGGCTGATCGGGGAGCTGGAGGACGAGCCGCGCGGACTGTACGCGGGCGCGGTCCTGCGCGCGGGCGCGGACGGCTCGCTCGACGCCGCACTCGTTCTGCGCGCCGTCTACCAGCGAGACGGCCGCGCCTGGCTGAGGGCGGGCGCCGGCATCGTCGGGGCGTCCCGGCCGGAGCGCGAGTACGAGGAGACCTGCGAGAAGCTCCGCAGCGTCGCCCCCCACGTCGTACCGAGGGAGGACTGACCGTGCTGGACGGATGCACCGGCTGGCCGCGGGAGTTCGCCGACCGCTATCGCGCCCGCGGCCACTGGCGGGGCCGTGCGCTCGGGTCGCTGCTCCGCGGGCGCGCGGCGGCCGCGCCCGACGACATCGCAGTGGTGGCCGGGGCCCGCCGCCTGACCTACCGCGAACTGGACGCGCGCGCCGACGGGTTGGCGGCGGGACTGTACGGCCTCGGCATCGCCTCCGGCGACCGGGTGCTTGTGCACCTGCCGAACACCGCCGAGTTCGTGGAGCTCGCCTTCGCCCTGTTCCGGCTCGGCGCCATCCCGGTGATGGCGCTGCCCGCCCACCGCGAGGCGGAGATCGTGCACCTGCTCAACCTCTCGCAGGCGGTGGCGTACGTCGTCCCCGACACCCATCTCGGCTTCGATTACCGCCCCCTGGCGCGGGCGGTAGGGGCCCGGGCGCCGCGGCTGCGGCACGTTGTGGTCGTCGGCGACGCCGCCGAGTTCACCCCGTACGCATCCCTGCCCGCGCCGCCCCGCGCGCTGCCGGCGCGCGACCCCGGCGAGGTGGCGCTCCTGCTGTGCTCGGGCGGCACCACCGGCGCGCCCAAGCTGATCCCGCGCACCCACGACGACTACGTCTACAACGCCGTTGCGTCCGCCGAGGTGGCCGGCCTCACCCGGACCACCCGCTACCTCGTCGCGCTGCCTGCAGCCCACAACTTCCCCCTCGCCTGCCCCGGCCTCCTCGGAACACTCCATGCGGGCGGCACCGCCGTGCTCTGCCCCGACCCCAGCCCGGACACCGCCTTCCCGCTGATCGCGACGGAGCGGGTCACGCACACCGCGCTCGTGCCCTCCCTCGTCCTGCTGTGGCTCGAAGCCGCGGGCTGGTCGGGCGACGACCTGTCGAGCCTGCGGCTCCTCCAGGTCGGCGGGTCCCGGCTCAAGGACGAGACGGCCCGCAGGGTCCGCGCGGAGCTCGGCTGCGCGCTCCAGCAGGTGTTCGGCATGGGGGAGGGCCTGCTGTGCCTCACCCGCCTCGACGACCCGGACGAGCTGGTGTGGGGCTCCCAGGGCCGGCCCCTGAGCGCGGACGACGAGATCCGGGTGGTCGGCCCCGACGGCCTCCAGGTGCCCGCGGGCGGGACAGGCGAACTCCTGGTCCGCGGCCCGTACACCCTCCGTGGCTACTACCGGGCGCCCGGGCACAACCGCGCCGCGTTCACCGCGGACGGCTTCTTCCGCTCCGGGGACCTGGTGCGCCGCCTGTCCTCAGGGCACCTCGTCGTCGAGGGCCGCGTCAAAGAAGTCATCAACCGGGCGGGCGAGAAGGTCCCCGTCGAGGAGGTGGAGAACCATCTCGTGGCCCATCCCGCCGTCCAGGACGCCGCGCTGGTCGGCCTGCCCGACGACCGGCTCGGCGAGCGTGTCTGCGCCTGTGTCGTCGCCCGCGGCGCCCCGCCCACCCGCTCCGACCTCGCTGCGCACCTCACGGCCCACGGCCTCGCGCCGTACAAGCTCCCCGACGAGGTCCGCGTCCTGGCGGCCCTGCCCCGCACTGCGCTCGGCAAGACCGACAGGGCGGAGCTGGCGAGGCTTGCCTCGGCACCCGCGCCCCCGCCGCCGGGCGCGGGCGGGTGAGCACCGGGGCGGGCCCCGCTTCGGGAGGGGCCGGGCGCGGCACGCCGGGGCGGGCCGCTCAGCGGCGCCCCGGGCCCGGCCTCTCCCGTCCGGCCCCGGCCCCGGCGTCCTCCGCCGCGTCCCAGCCGGCGAGGAGCGCCTGGTGGCTGCGGCGCACGTGTTCGCGCATCGTGCGTTCCGCGCCGTTGCCGTCCTTGGCCAGGATGAGGTCGAGCACCTGGTGGTGCTCGTAGTCCGACTCGTCGAGCCGGCCCGGCTGGGCGAGCGAGGTGCGGACCAGGCGGGCGTAGGCGAGCTGGTTCATCAGCGTGCGGTAGTGGGCCTCCAGCTTGCCGTTGTCCGCGCCCACCACGATCAGGTCGTGGAACTCGTGCACGAGCCGGCCGTACCGCTCGACCTCGCCCGCCCTGGTCGCCTCGTCGGCCTCGGCCATCATGCTCTGGAGCCGCTCCGTCTCCGGAACCCGGCCGCGCAGCGCGAGCAGGCGGGCCGCGGCCCCTTCGAGCAGTTCCTTCATCTGGAAGAGCTCGGCGACGTCCCGGTGCGAGGGGACCGCGACGAAGGTGCCCACCCGGGGCCTGATCTCGACCAGGCCCTCGGTCTGGAGCTGTTTGAGGGCCTCGCGGATCGGGGTGCGGCTGACCCCGAAGGTCTCCGAGAGGGCCATCTCGGAGAGGCTGGAGCGGGGCGGCAGCTCACCGCTGATGATCATCTGGCGGAGTTCGTCGGCCACCTGTGACTGCATACTGGCCTTCGGCAGCCGCCTGCTCGGTCGCCCCGTGGAGTCTTGCATGGCACAAGACGGTAGTGACCCGGAAGTCGCAGGTCAATCCGTGGGTACGGTGGAGCCTTGTGCCATACAAGTACCGTATTGCCGTGCGGGGCGGTGGCGCTACTGGAACGCGGGGACGACCTCCTTGACGAACAGTTCGAGCGAGGCCCGCTTCTCCTCGTGCGAGAGGCTGTTGTCGATCCAGAAGCTGTACTCGTCGACGCCGAGTTCCTCGTAGCCCCGCAGGCGCTCCACGACCTCGGCGGGGGTGCCGATCACGGCCGTCCTGTGCAGCGACTCGGGGGTGAACTCGGGGCGGCCCTCGAACTTCTCGGGCGGGCTCGGTTCGAGGAAGCCGTTGACGGGCGCCGTCCTGTTGCCGAACCACGCGTCGAAGGTGCGGTAGAAGCGGTTGATGCCCTCGGCGGCGGGACGCCAGCCGTCCGGGTCGTCGGCCGGGTGGACATGGGTGTGCCGCAGCACCATCAGGTCAGGGCGGGGCACTTCGGGGTGGTCGGCGACGGCGGTGTCGAACTTGGCCTTGAGGTCGGCGACTTCCTCGTCGCCCTTCATCAGCGGGGTCACCATCACGTTGCAGCCCTGGGAGACGGCGAAGTCGTGGGAGGCGGGGTCCCGGGCGGCGATCCACATCGGCGGGGCGGGCCGCTGCACCGGCTTGGGCACACTGGTGGCCGTCGGGAACTGCCAGATCTCGCCGTCGTGTGCATAGTCCCCCTGCCACAACGCCCTCACGGCGGGAACGAGTTCACGCAGATGGCGGCCGCCGTCCGTGGCCTTGAGGCCGTCGGCGAGGCGGTCGAACTCGATCTGGTAGGCACCGCGGGCGATGCCCACCTCCATCCGCCCGTTGCTGATGACGTCCAGCAGGGCCGTCTCGCCCGCGGCCCTGACCGGGTGCCAGAAGGGGGCGATGATCGTGCCCGCGCCCAGGCGGACGGTCGACGTACGCGCCGCGAGGTGCGCCAGGATCGGCAGGGGGCTGGGGGAGATCGTGTACTCCATGGCATGGTGCTCGCCCACCCACACCGTGCTGAATCCGCCGGCCTCGGCCATCAGGGCCAGTTCTGTGAGGTTCTCGAACAGCTGCCTGTGGCTGGTCGACTCGTCCCAGCGCTCCATGTGCGCGAACAGTGAAAACCTCATGACGGCTCCTTCTCCTCGGTGGCGGGTCCTGCGGGGGACCCGAGGGCGGGCCCGGTGCCCGCCCCTGCGGGGGGCGCTGCGGCGGCGCGCAGCTCGGCGAGGGTCGCGTCGCCGGTGGCCCAGTGCGTGGCGGGCACCTCGTGGACGACGACGCGTATGTGCTCCGGCCTGGTGTCCACGGAGCGCAGCACCGCCGCGTGCACCTCGTGCAGCAGGGTGCGCAGCTGCCGCGGTGTGCGGCCCCGGCCGAGCGTGATGGTGACCTGTGGCATGTCAGCTCCGCATCGTGAACGGGTCGGCGAGCGGCTCCTCGCTCGTGTTGATCCAGACGCTCTTGAGCCGGGTGTACTCCTTGACCGCCTCGGTGCCGTGTTCGACACCGACGCCACTGCTCTTGAAGCCTTGGCGCGGCGACATCGGCGACATCGCGCGGTAGGTGTTGACCCAGACGGTGCCCGCGTCGAGGCGCGCCGCGACCCGGTGGGCGCGCGCCAGCCGGGTGGTCCAGACGCCCGCAGCCAGCCCGTAGTCGCTGTCGTTGGCGAGGCGTACGGCCTCCTCCTCGGTGTCGAAGGGCAGCACCGCGACCACCGGGCCGAAGATCTCCTCGCGCATGACGCGCATGGTGTTGTCGACGTCCACCAGGACGGTGGGCTCGTAGAAGAAGCCGCCGAGGCCGCCGTCGGTCGCGGCGCCCCCGGTCAGCACGCGGGCGCCCTCGCTCCGCCCGAGATCGACGTAGGAGGCCACCTTCTCGCGCTGCGCCTCGAAGGCCAGCGGGCCGAGTTCGGTCTCCTCGGCCAGCGGGTCGCCGATGCGGATGGTGCGCGCGCGCTCGCAGACCCGCTCGACCAGCTCGTCGTGGACCGAGCGGTGGACGAGGACCCGGCTGCCCGCGATGCAGGTCTGCCCCGCCGCCGCGAAGATGCCTGCGACCACCCCCATGGCGGCGTTGGCGACGTCCGCGTCCTCGAAGACGATCTGCGGTGACTTGCCGCCGAGTTCGAGCGTCGAGCCGACGAAGCGGCGTGCGGCCGCGGCGGCGATGCGGGACCCGGTGGCGGTCGAGCCGGTGAAGGAGATCTTGGCGAGGCCCGGGTGGTCGACCAGGGCCTGCCCGGCCTCAGGCCCGAAGCCGGTGACCACGTTCACCGCACCGGGCGGGAAGCCGGCTTCGAGCGCCAGCTCGGCGAGGCGGAGGCCGGAGGCCGAGGTGTGCTCGGACGGCTTGACCACGACGGTGTTGCCCGCGCACAGGGCGGGGGCGAGCTTGCTGGTGGTCAGCGTGAGGGGGGAGTTCCAGGGGGTGATCGCGCCCACCACGCCGAGCGGTTCGCGGGCCGTGTAGTTGAGCACCCGGCGGTCCGAGGCGGGGACGGTGGAGCCGTGGATCTTGTCCGCGAGCCCCGCGTAGTAGTGGTAGTACTCGGGCAGCGCGGCCAGCTGGCCGCGCATCTCGCGCAGCAGCTTGCCGTTGTCCCGCGACTCGGCCACCGCGAGTTCCTCCGCGTGCTCCCCGATCAACTCACCGAGGCGGCGCAGGAGATGGCCGCGCCGGGTCTGGCTCAGATCGCGCCAGCCGGGGCGCTCGAAGGCGTCCTGCGCGGCAGCCACGGCGCGGGCGACGTCCGGTGCGGTGCCGCGCGCCGCACGGTAGAGCGTGCGGCGGGTGGCCGGGTCCGTGCTGTCGAAGTACGCCCCGTCCGCGGGTTCCACCCACGCGCCGCCGATGAAGTGCTGCCAGGTGGTGGTTCCTGTGGGGTCAGGCATGTGCGCTCTCTCCGATGAACGAGGTGAGGGCCTCGACGAGCGCAGCCGGGCGCTCGACGGGCAGCATGTGGCGGGCTCCGGGGACGACGACGGCGCGGCACGAGGGCAGCGCCGCGGCCAGCCTGCGGGCCATCGCGGGCGTCGACCCGGGGTCGTCCGCCCCTGTCACCGCGAGGGCCGGGGAAGCGATCTCGCCCAGGCGGGGGCCGAGTTCGGCGTCCGCGGTGGCGAACACCCGGTAGCAGGCGAGGAAGGAGCCGGGGTCGTTGGCGCGCAGCGTCGCCTCCGTCCGCCTGACGGTGCCGGGCGGGACGTCCGTACCCGCGTACCACCGTTCGAGCGAGGCGGCCGTGCTCGCGGCGAAGTCGGTCTCGGCGAGGTGCAACCGCGTCCGCACGGCCGCGCGTTCGTCCTCGGTCCGCTTGCAGACCGAGCTGACGGAGGTCAGGGTCGCGGCCAATTCCGGGCGGTGCAGGGCGAGGTGCTGGGCCACCAGCGCACCGAGCGAGAACCCGACCAGGTGGGCGCCGGCCGGCACTCCGGCGGCCACCCCTTCGGCCAGCTCGGCGAGGGTGGCCCGGGCGCCCACCGGGGGCCGCGCGCCATGCCCCGGCAGGTCGAGGGCGCGTACGGTGAAGCGGTCGGCGAGCAGCGCCGCGACGGGCTCCCACATGGTGCGGTCGAGTCCGACGCCGTGCAGCAGGACCAGGGTCGGCTTCCCCACGGCCGGCTACCGCTCGCTCGCCAGCGGCGCGAGCCGGGCCTGCGGGCGCCCCTGCGACGCCGCGGCCAGGCCGATCACGATCTCGTCCGCGCGCGGGCCGTCCGGCACCCGCACCTCGATGCTCTGGTGGTGGGAGCGGATCGTCGCGTCGGTGATGTGCTTGAGGGGGATGTCGAAGACGGCGCCTGCGACGGCCCGCTTCTCCACCGCGGGCAGCAGTGTGGTGGCGTTCGCCGCCTTGCGGAAGTGGTCGCCGAACTTCAGTGTGTGGATCAGGCCGCTGCCGTGCTCGATCTCGCCGTCGAGCCCCACGATCGCGGCCTTGCCGTACGCTTCCACCGGCGCGCCGAGCGCCTCGACGACCCGTGGCGCGAGCAGCGCGCCCAGCTCGGGGGCGACGTCGTCGATGCCGGGCAGCAGGTCGGTGACGAAGCCGCGCCCGGCCCACGGGTTCTCGATCACGGCGAGCACCACCGCCGTGCGCGCGACGGGGTCGACGGCCCGGCCGCCCTCGGTGTGGACGTCCTCGGTGAGAGAGATGATCTTGCGCAGTTTCATCGGGTGGTCTCCAGGTCGGCGAGGCGGACTTCGGGGTCGGAACGGCGGTCGCCGATACGGGCGTTGGGCCGTGGCCCGGACGCGGCCGCGGCGACCACGACGATCTCGTCGGGGCGCGGGGCGTCCGGCACCCGGATCTGGACCGTCTGGTAGTGGGAGCGGGTGGCGGCGGCCGACTTGTGCCACACCGGAACGGTCAGCGGCTCGCCGGCCGCCAGGCGGTCGTCGCTGAACACGATGATCGAGGTGCCCCCGGTCAACTCCCTGAGCACATTGCCGAAGTACGGTGTGTGGATCAGCGCGCCACCGTGCTCGATCTCGCCGTCGAGCCCCACCACGGCCGCCTTGCCGAAGGACTCGACGCGGTCCGCCCCGCCGAGCGCGTCGATCAGCCGCCCGGTGAGCAGGTGCCCGAGGCCGGGGGCGAGGGACTCGACCTCCGGCTGGAGATCGGCGACGAAGCCCCGGCCCGCCCACGGATTGCGGACGACCGCGGCCGCCGCGGCCCTCCGCACCGGAGTCGCCACCGGCCGCCCGACCTCGGTCAGCACCTCGTCGACGAGCGTGACGACCTTGCGCAGGCCGCTCATGCGGCGCGTCCCTGGCCGGGTGCCGCGGGGGCGCCGCCGTCCCCCGGCGCGGCGGGCGCGCGGCCGGGCCGCCGTACGGGGGCGGACGGCCAGAAGCGGACCGCATGACGTATTGGTTGTTGCTGTGCCATGGCAGCGAGGCTAGGAGTCCCCTGGGGGCCCGTCAAGGGGTGGCGGCGAACGCGCGCCCCTGACCAGAGCATTTACCGCCCCCCGCCCGGTTCGTCGAGTAATTTCCGCACGAGCATTGACAGTCCAACTCTTCGGTTCTTACGGTCGTCTGCCATGCAAGAGTCTCGTTGAGGGGATCGATATGAGCCGCACTCTTGACCACACCGGCCCCATCGGGGCCGCCACCCCGACGGACCGGGCCGCGCGCCTCAGGAGCACCTGGCACGCCGCCTGGAACGAGGGCG
The DNA here is from genome assembly GCF_040704505.1 of Streptomyces sp. NPDC047002. Lineage (NCBI taxonomy): Bacteria > Bacillati > Actinomycetota > Actinomycetes > Kitasatosporales > Streptomycetaceae > Streptomyces > Streptomyces sp. NPDC047002. Next base: position 52,683 of record NZ_JBEYWC010000018.1, on the reverse strand, counting down.
CCGTCGACGCGCTCGACGACCTGCTCGCCCCCGCCTACGTGCGCCGCAGGGGCCCCGCGGGCACCCCCCAGGGCCGGGGCGAGTTCAAGGCGGGCATCAGCGCGGTACGCGAGGCGTTCCCCGACCTGCACACCGAGATCGAGGACGTCGTCGAGGACGGCGACCGGCTGGCCGTCCGCTGGCGCAGCACCGGGGCACACGCCGGCGCCTTCCTCGGAGTGCCGCCCACCGGCAGGCGCGTCGAGGTGTCCGGGGCGACCTTCGCGCGCTTCGAGGGGGACACCGTCGCCGAGGAGTGGGTGACCTTCGACGCCAGGCAGCTGCTCGAAGCCATCGGCGTCATCACCACGGGCCACACCGCCGCGGTCGACCCCGATCTGGTGCGCGGGGTCCACCGCAGGTTCATCACCGGGGTCACGGTGGTGACCACCGACGACGCGGGCACCCCCAAGGGCCTCGCGGTCAACGCCTTCTCCAGCATCTCGCTCGACCCGCCCATGGTCCTGGTCTGCGTCCAGCGCAGCTCGGCCACGCACCCCGCCCTGCACCGCGCGACCCACCTGGGCGTCAGCATTCTCGCGGCCGACCAGCTGGAGGTCGCCAAGACCTTCGCGGGCAAGAGCGACGACAAGTTCGCCGAGGTCCTGTGGACGCCGGGCGAGCACGGCACGCCGCTGATCGACGGTTCGAGCGCCCACTTGGAGGTCGAGATCGGCGAGCGCATCGAGGCCGGAAGCCACACCGTCTTCACCGGCCGGGTGGTCGCGGCCCACCACACCGACCGCGCCCCGCTCGTCTACAGCGGCGGCGGCTTCTTCGACATCTCGCGGACGGCGCCCCTCCCGTGGTGACCCGCCCCAGCCCCCGCCCCGACGTCTTCCGGAGCGCGCCATGACATCCGCAGGCCCCCGAGGGCCCGTGTACGGCAGCACGGTCACCAAGGTCGAACCCTTCGGCGTCGACCACATCCCCGACAGCGAGCGGCACGGCAGGCCGAGTTCGCAGTTCTTCGTCTGGTTCGCCGCGGGCCTCAACTTCCCGATCATCCTCGTCGGGTTCAACGCGGCCTGGTTCGGGCTGAGTTTTCCCACGGCCGTCCTCGCGGTCGTCGCGGGCGCCGCCGTGGGCTCCGTCCTGATGGCCGTGATGTCGCGCATGGGGGTGCGCCTCGGCGTGCCCCAGCAGATCCAGGCCAGGGGACCGCTCGGCTTCTACGGGAACTTCCTGCCCGTCGCCTACATCAACGTCTTCTCCGGGATCGGCTGGGCGGCGGTCACGGTCATCCTCGGCGGCAAGGCGTTCGGGGAACTGACCCACCTGCCGGTCTGGCTCTGCGGCGCCGTGCTCACGGCCGCGGAACTCGTCGTGGCCGTCTACGGCTACAACATGATCAACTTCCTCCAGCGCGCCCTCACCTACGTGCTGACCCCGCTGTTCGTTCTGATCACCGTCGTGGCGGTGGTGCGCGGCGGCAGCCTCTTCGCGGCCGATCCGCACGCGGGCGGCTACGTCGGCACGGCCGGGGGATCCATCACCCTGGGCGGCTGGTTCCTCGCCTTCCTCGTCGCGTGGGCTCCGTTCGCCTCCGACTACTCGCGCTACCTGCCCGACACCCCCGGCGTCGTCCGGCAGACCACCTGGTACACCGGCCTCGGCAACTTCGTCACCATCTGCTGGCTCGGCATACTCGGCGTGGTGGTCGGCGGCTCCGCCTCCGGCTCCGACACGATCGTGGCGCTGCACCAGCTGGCCGGGCCGTTCGCCGTCCCCGCGCTGATCGCCGTCGGCCTCTCGGCCCTGGCGCAGAACTTCCTCAACGTCTACGGCGGCGCCATCTCCGTACAGACCCTGAAGGTCCCCGTGACCCGCTCCCAGGCGGTCGCCGCCATCTGCGTGCTCGCCTACGCCATCAGCCTGTGGGGGGCCTCGGGCACCGAGGACAAGTTCAAGGTCTTCCTCAACCTGACGGCGTACTTCATCGCCCCCTTCGCCACCGTCCTGCTGCTCGACTTCTACCTGGGCGGGCGCGCCGACCGCGGCAGGATCGGCGAGCTCTACGACCGCTCCAGGGTCCTCGACTGGGGCGCGGTGGCCTGGGCCTGCGGCGTCGCGGCCTCCGTGCCGTTCTGGCAGTCGTCCCTCTACACCGGGCCCTTCGCCGCCGCCCATCCGGGCGCGGGCGACCTGAGCATGTTCGTCGCGGCCGGCGCCTCGGCCGTCGTCTACCTGCTCACCCGCCGGCTCAGGCCCCTGTGGCGCAGGCCCGCCGCGCCGGCGGAGCCGGCCGCTGAGCGCGGCGAACGCGCTCCCGGTCTCTCCGCGCGCACCTGACGCGGACCTGGCGCCCCCGGCCGCCCGGTGCCCCCGTGGGCGGGCCCGGCACCGGTGCGGCCCGCGGCGAGGCCGTCCCCCGTCAGCCCCCCGAGGCGACCGCGACCGCCGGGGCCTGTGCGGTGCGCCAGAAGCCGGAGAAGGTGATGCGCTCCTTCGGCATGCCCGCGCCGTGCAGATGGCGGCGGCCCTCCGCCGCGAGCGTCTGCTCGCCGACGACGAAGGCGTAGCCGCGCGGGTCGATGTCGGCGCACTCCCTGAGCGCCGCAAGCGCCTTGGTGCCCGGCACGGCGCGCGCGTCGGCGCGGGGGAGCCACTCCACGCGCATGCCGGGCGGCGCGCTCAGGGCCCGGCGGTCGGCATCGAGCGGCACCTCCTGCAGCACCCGGCCCACGGTCCCCGGGGGCAGCGAGCGCAGGATCCCCGCCACCGCGGGCAGGCCGCTCTCGTCGGCGACGAGCAGCACGCTCGCGGCGTCGGCGGGCGGGTCGAACAGGACGCCCTGGTCGAGCAGGGCCAGCTGCTCGCCCGGCACCACGGAGGAGGCCCAGATGGCGACCCCGCCTTCGAGTGCGCCGTCGTCCCCGCGGTGCAGGACCACGTCGATGTCCAGTTCGCCGCTCTCGGCGCGGAAGTCGGCCACCGTGTAGTTGGCGCAGTAGGGACGGGTCTCTTCGGGCATCGCGAGATACGGCTTCCACCACGTCGTGCCGACGACCTCGGGCGGGTGGAAGCGGTCCTGGTGCGGGTGGCGGAAGAAGAGGCGGAACCAGTGGTCGTAACCGCGCCAGGGGAAGTCGAGCAGCTGCTCGCCCTGTACGGTCACGCGCTGCATGCTGGGCGTGAGGCGCGTGCAGGCGAGGACGGAGGCGCGGAACAGCGCGGGGCTGTGCGGCTGGATGCGCGTACGGGAAGCCATGAAGGTAAGGCTAAGCTAACTTCGCCCTCGATGGTGACGGCCGTGCCGAAATGCTCCGCGCGACCGGAACGCTCTGCGCGGGGGACGCGCTCCTGCGGCCGGTCCGAGCCCGAGCCTGCGGCAGGGGTGGGCCGTGCGGCCGTGGCGCCTCAGCCGTCCCGGTACCGCCGCCGGCCGTTGCCGAGCAGCGCGTACAGGTCGGCGGCGGGCGAGACCGCGCCGCCCGCGGGCGGCGCGGGCGCAGCGGCGGCGGGCTCGGACTCGGGCTCCGGCTCGGCCTCCGGGTCCGGCCCCGGCCCCGCGGGGGCGCCCCCGGGAGCGGCCGCCGCCTGCGCCTCCGCGTCGATCTCCGTGTCGCGCCGGAGCAGGATCCACCAGCCGAGGGGCACGGCGGCGGCAAAGATCCACCACTGGATGGCGTACGGCAGGTGCACGCCCTGGCCGACCACGGCCATCGAGTTGGTGTCCTGCTGCGGCCCCGGCACGAGCTCGGCCTCCGCGGATGCGGCGGGCTTCGGGGAGGTGGCGGTGAGTTCCACGTACCCCGCGACGACCGGGTCGGGGATCTCCCGCGCGTGCTCGGCACTGTTGATGATCACGGACTGGTGCGGGGGCAGGCTGGCCCGCTTGTGGATGCCGGTGCTCGCGTAGGTCTCGTCCGGGCGCAGCCGTCCGGTCACGGTGACCGTGCCGCCCGGCACGTCCGGGACCTCGGGATAGGCGGTGCCGCTCTGCGAAGCGGGCGCGACCCAGCCCCGGTTGACGAGGACCGCCTCACCCGTGGAGGTGATCAGCGGCGTGACGACCTGGAAGCCCACCGCGCTCGACGCGTTGGTGCGCTGCCTGACGACGAACTGGTGTGCCGCGTCGTAGTGCCCTGTCGCGGAGACCGTGCGGTAGGTCAGGGAGAACGGCACGGTGCCGCCGGGCCTGGACAGCGAGGTGACCGGCGCCGGCGCGGCGCTCTGGTTGCGGTCGATCATCTGGTTGAGCGCGTTCGCCTGCTCGTATCTGTGGTACTGCCACAGCCCCAGCCGGTAGAAGGTGGGGATGAGGGCGGCCAGCACCAGGGTCAGGACGATCCAGCGCCGAGTCAGCAGGGTTCGCAGCACCCGTCGAAGGTACCCCGGGCGCCGATGAGGACGTTCACGGGGTGCGGGTCTGCCCAGGAGCGGAGGAGTCAGGGGAAATCCTCACAACCGGGACCAGTGCTTCACAACGGGGCGGCGGTAGCGTGTCCGTCGTCCTTGACACCGCCATATGGGGGAGACACACATGGCACAGCACAGGTTCACGAGAGCATTAGCAGGCATCCTCACCGCTGCGACTCTCACCACCGGCGGACTCGTCGGCGCCACCGCGGCCACCGCCGCGCCCGCCCGGCCCGCCACCGCGAGCGCCGCCACCATCCAGGCGGCCGTCAACAACCTCGGCCTGAACACCGCAGAGGCCAAGAGCGTCCAGTGCTACGTCCGCGACGCCGGGTACAGCCCGGGCGCGATCGACGGCCAGCTCGGCACCAGCAGCTGGAAGGCCTGGCAGAGCTTCCTCAACGCCCTCGGCTACAACGCGGGCAGCGTCGACGGAGCCGTGGGCCCCAACACCATCCGCGCCCTCCAGCGCTTCCTCAACTACGTCGGCTACGACACCGGCGGCGTCGACGGCATCGCCGGAGCCAAGACCAAGGCCGCCTGGGCGGCGTTCTCCAACCTCGGCGGAGGCTGGTGCTGACCAGCGTGCCGCGGCGAGCGCCGACGACCCCCGGGGCCCTCCTCTCTCCCCGGTCCGCCCTGACCCGGGTGCCAGGGCCGTCGCGCCGCCCCTGACGGAGGAACACGGGGCGCGGGACCGGGCGCAGGCCCGCCCCGCGCCCCGCGCCGTCGCGCGGTACGACCCCCGCCCGGCCGCGCGCCGCGGACGCAGGACACCGGCCTGCCGTACCCTGGCCGCCGCGGCCGTCCAGGCGGCCGCCCCGCCGGCGGCCGGACCGCGCCCGGGGCGTCACAGGCTGATCGCCGCGATGCCGGCGAGGACGGCGGCCGCGCCGACGAGGCGGCGCGCCAAGTGGGCCTCGTGGAACAGCCGCCAGGCGAGGAGCGAGCCGACGACGATGGACGACTCGCGCAGTGGCGCGACCAGCGCGACGGGCGCCGTCCGCATGGCGGAGAGCACGAGGATGTAGGCCAACGGCGAGAACACCGCGACGGTGAGGACAGGTGCCGCGTTCCGCCGGACGGTCGACGCGATCTCCGTCCTGCGGCGCAGGGCGCTCGGGGGTGAGGAACAGGCACTGGAGCAGCAGCGTGCCGGAGTAGTAGCTGACGGGCGCCAGGTGCAGGGACGTGACCGAGTAGCTGTCCCAGAGGGTGTACGCGGCGATCGAGGCGCCCGTCGCCGCGCCCCACCCGATCCCGCGCGCCGGGTGGCTACCACCGCCGCCGAACGGGTTGCCGGTGACGACGACGATCCCGGCGACGACGGTGAGGCCCCCCAGCACCGCGGCCGCGGTGGGGCGTTCGCCGAGGAGCAGGACCGCCGACGACATCGTCAGGAGCGGCCCCGTGCCACGGGCGACCGGGTAGACCACACCGAGGTCGGCGCGGTCGTAACCGCCTTGCAGCGTCAGGGAGTAGACCACGTGCAGCGCGGCCGACACGGCCGAGGCCGCGGCGAGCTGGTGGGTGACGGGCTGGGTGCCCTCGACCGCCAGGACGACGCCGACCGGGACGCACAGCACCGCCGACGCGCAGGTGTACGCCCACACGAACAGGACGGTGTCGCCCCGCTTGTACTTCGACACGATGTTCCACAGCGCGTGCGCGGCGGCGGCTATGAGGACGAGCGCGATCGTGCCCGCGCGCATCAGACGATGTCGGGAAGGTCGATGCCGGCGCGCTCGGCCCGGCGGCTGCGCTCCGGGTCCCGCAGGGCGAGGGCCGCGCCCAGCGCGTCGACGACGACGAGTTGGGCGAGCCGGCTGCCCGCCGCGGCCATCTGCGCGGGCAGCGGCACGCCGCCCACGACGAGGGCGATGTCGGCGAGGTCTGCGAGCGGGGTGCCGTACTGGTTGGTGATCGCGATCAGCGTGGCGCCGGCCGAGGAGGCGGCGTCGGCGACGGCGAGCGTCGCGGCGGTGCGCCCCGTCGAGCTGACGGCGACGAGCACGTCCCGGGGGCCGAGCAGCCGCATCGCGATCATCGCGGACTCGTGGTCCTGGATGCCCGAGGTCCGCGCGCCGAGCGCCCGCAGCCGGAAGACGGCGTCCGCCGCGACCGTCGCCGAGGGGCCCGCGCCGTAGGCGAGCACCTGATCCGCCTGCCGCACCGCGCGCACCGCGTCGTCAAGCCGGGCGGTGTCGAGGGCGCCGCCGAGCGCGGTCAGCGCGTCGCTGCCCGCGCGGATCGCCGTCTCCAGCACCGTCGCGGTCGAGGCGTCCGCCGTGAGCGTGTCGGGCGGTGCGAAGAACTGCGCGGTGCCGCGGGCGCGGGCGATCTCCATCTTGAGTTCGGCGAAGCCGCTGAACCCGACGGCCCGAGCGGCGCGTACCACGCTGGGGGCGGAGACGCCCGCCCGCGCCGCGACCTGCGCGGTGGTGCTCGTGCCCACGAACAGCGGGTCGGACAGCAGGAGTTCCACGACCTTCCCCTCGCTCGCCGCGAGGCCACCGCTGCGGGCGCGCACCGTTCCGAGCCACCGGGTGAGGGCCTCGCTCGCGGTAATGAGATTACTGTTGTCATCATCCATTCGTAACAGGGTAACGTACCGGCATGGAGCGGAACAGCGGCTCTCGGAAGCCGAGGACACAGGACGGCACGGCCATCGCGGTCGTGGGCCCGGGGGCGATCGGCACCACCGTCGCCGCGGCGCTGCACGAGGCGGGCCGCACCCCGCTGCTCTGCGGCCGCACGGCCCGCGAGCGCCTGGAACTGCGCGACGCCGGGGGCCTCGTCACCGTGCCGGGCCCCGTACGGACCGACCCGGCAGGGATCGGCGCGCCGGTCGGCCTCGTCTTCCTCGCGGTCAAGGCGACACAGCTCGACGCGGCGGCGCCGTGGCTCACGGCGCTGTGCCGGCCGGGCACCGTCGTCTGCGTCCTGCAGAACGGGGTCGAGCAGGAGGCGGCCGTCGCGCCCCGTGCCCCCGGCAGCCGGGTGCTGCCCTCGATCGTGTGGTTCCCCGCACAGGCGCAGCAGGACGGCTCGGTCCTGCTGCGCGGCGAGGCGCGCCTGACCCTGCCGGATGTGCCCGCGGCCCGCCTGGTGTCCGACGCGCTGCACGGCACGCGCTGCGCCGTCGACCTGGCGGCCGACTTCACGTCGGCGGCCTGGCGCAAGCTGCTGCAGAACGCGGTGGCCGGGCTCATGGCCCTCACCGGCCGCCGCGCCGGGGTGTTCGCGCGCGCCGACATCGCGCGGCTCGCCCTGGACTATCTGCGGGAGTGCCTGGAGGTGGCCCGCGCCGAGGGCGCGGTCCTCGGCGACGAGGTGCCCGGCGAGATCCTCGAAGGCCTCAGGTCGCTCCCCGCCGACCTGGGCACCTCCATCCTCGCCGACCGGGAGGCGGGCCGGCCGCTGGAGTGGGACATCCGCAACGGCGTCGTCGCGCGGCGCGGCGCGGCCCACGGCATCCCCACGCCGGTCGGCGACGTGGTGGCGCCGCTGCTCGCGGCCGCGAGCGAGGGACCCGGCTGACCGGCCCCGGCCCGGCGTGGCATAGTGCGGTGCCGACAGCGCCTAGGGTTCCGGTGCCTCGCGGCACGGCTGGTCCGAGCGGCGCCACCGTGCGCCGCCGGAGGCGTGCGGTCATCTCACGGGACAAAAGCCTTGAGGAGCGGTCCCGGCGCGCCCGCGGCGGGACGGAAACGGTCCTCGCATGCCCGCGCTGTCCCTTCTCTCCCTGCTCGCCCTCGCCGCCGGTGTCCTCAGCGGCGTCGTCGGCACCGGCTCCTCGCTGATCCTTCTGCCGGTCCTCGTCGTCCTGTACGGGCCGCGGGTGGCCGTGCCGGTGATGGCGATCGCCTCCCTGTTCGGCAACGCCGGCCGGGTGCTCGCCTGGTGGCGCGAGATCCGCTGGCGGCCGGTGCTCGCGTACGCGCTGACGGGCGTCCCCTGCGCCGCGCTCGGCGCCCACACGCTCCTGGCGGTCCCGCCGGCCGCGGTCGACGTCTCCCTCGCGGTGTTCTTCCTCGCGATGATCCCGCTCCGCCGCCTGATCCGGCGCTCCCGGTTCCGCGTCCGCCTGTGGCACATGGCGGCCGCCGGCGCGCTCGTGGGCTTCCTCACCGGCCTCGTGCTGTCCACGGGCCCGCTCAGCGTGCCGGTCTTCACCGGGTACGGGATGAGCGGCGGCGCGTTCCTCGGCTCGGAGGCGGCGAGTGCGCTCCTCCTCTACGCGGGCAAGCTCGCGACCTTCGGCGGCGCCGGCGCCCTCGCCCCGGCCGTGGTCGCCCGCGGCCTCGTCATCGGCACCGCCCTGCTCGCCGGCTCCCTGCTCGCCAAGCGCCTCGTGCGCCGGCTGCGTCCCCGCGCCTTCGATCTCCTCATCGACGCCGTACTCGTCACGGGCGCCGCGGGCATGCTCCTCCCGCTCCGCTGAGCCGCCGCCGCGGGCGCCTCCGGCGCGTCACGGCCTCCTCGCGCGGCGGCCGCCGACGCGCCCGTGCGGCCCGCGGTCAGCCCTTCGCCGCGGGCCGCACGGCGTCCACCACGAGGTCGAGCAGCCGCCCTGTCAGCTCCGTGCTGTTGCCCGCCGTCGTCGAGAGGAACACGCCAAGCAGCATCATCGTGACCTCCTCGGGCCGCACGTCGGCCCGGAGGGAGCCCGTCCGTGCCCCCGCGCCGAGGATCTCCGCGAGGGCGGCGGTGATCCGCTCCCTGGTGGCGGGCGTCGCGATGGTGCCGGCGGCCCACCCTGCGCGCAGGGTGTCGGAGAAGCTGCGCTTGGCCGCGAAGAAGGCCGCATAGCGGTCCATCCACGTCCGCAGCGCGACCTCGGGAGGCAGCCGGGACAGCAGCTCGGGGGCGCTGGTGACGACGGCGTCCAGCTCGGCCGCGTACAGGGCCTCGACGAGGGCCTCGCGGGTGGGGAAGTGCCGGTAGAGGGTGCCGATCCCGACGCCCGCCTCGCGGGCGATGGCGTCGAGGGTCGCCGTGCCCTCGGTCGCGGCGAAGGCGTCGCGGGCCACGGCGAGCAGGCGCTCGCGGTTGCGCCGGGCGTCGGCGCGCACCGGGCGCCCGGTCCCCTCCGTGGGCAGGCCGGGGTCCGGCGAGTCGGACGAGGACAAAGCGGAGAACCTCCGTTTAGTGTTACGGTGCGTGGAGCGGAGTCCCTCCGCTTATCTTTATCGTCTCACGAAAGCGACCGTGCCATGGGTCCCACCGCCCCGTCCGACCACCTCACCGCCGGCGGGGCCGCCAGGCCCGGCGGCCCCGGCGCGCTCATGGGCCGCACCGTCTCCCGCGTCGGCTACGGCGCCATGCAGCTGGAGCGCCTCGACCGGGGCGCCGCGGTGGCGCTGCTGCGCCGCGCCGTCGAGCTCGGCGTCGACCACGTCGACACCGCCCACTTCTACGGCAACGGCTTCGTCAACGAGGTGATCGGCGCCGCACTGCGCCCCGCGGACGGCGTCCTGGTCGTCAGCAAAGTGGGCGCGGAACCCGACCCGGCGGGACCCGTGCCGCTGCGCCTCGCCCAGCGGCCGAAGCAGCTGCGGACCGCCGTGGAGGACAACCTCAGGGGCCTCGGCGTCGAGCAGGTGCCCCTCGTCAACCTGCGCCGCGCCGACCACGGCCCGGGGCTGCGCGCGGAGGGCGACCAGCTCGTCGACCTCGACGACCAGCTCGCCGTGCTGACCGAACTGCGCACCGAGGGGAAGATCGGGGCCATCGGCCTGAGCAGCGTCACCCTCGAAGCGCTGCGGCGGGCCCTCCCCGCGGGCATCGCGTGCGTGCAGAACGCCTACAGCCTGGTGGCCCGCGGCGACGAGGACACCCTGCGGCTCTGCCTGGCCGAGGGCATCGCCTGGGTGCCGTACTTCCCGCTCGGCGGCGCCTTCGCCGGGCTGCCGAAGGTCGCGGACGAGCCCGCCGTCACCGCCGCGGCGCGGGCGCTCGGCGTGACCCCCGCGCAGATCGGCCTGGCCTGGCTGCTCCACCACAGCCCGAACACGCTCCTCATCCCCGGCACCGCAGACCTCGCGCACCTCGGGGCGAACGTCGAGGCGGGCAGCGTCCTGCTCGACGGGGAGACGCTCGCGGCGCTCGACGCGGTCCCGTCCCGCACGGGCGACATCGCGCTCTGACGGGAGCGGCGCCCGGCGGGGGCCCGCCGGGCTTCAGGGCTTCCTCGCCACGGCCCCGTACATCGCGATGTCCCGGCCGTCGACGGCGGCCTGCTCGGGCCCGGGACGCCAGGTGTGGACCTGGGTGACCCCGGGTTCGACCAGGTCGAGGCCGTCGAAGAACGACGTGGCCGTGGCGAGGTCCCGCAGGGCCATCGGCATGCCCTGCCGCCCGTACTCCTCGGCCACCCTGCCGACCTCTTCGGGGGCGAAGTCCGCGGTCCCGATGGTCATCGCCAGACAGCTGCCCGACGGCAGCGGGTCGAGCAGCCGCCGGACGAGGCGCCGGTCGTCGGGCGGCAGGATGAAGTGCATGATGCCGATCACCATCAGGCCGACGGGCCGGTCCAGGTCGACGAGGTCGCGGAACTCGGGGCTCTCCAGGATGGTGTCAGGGTCGTGCATGTCGGCGTCCACGTAGGCGGTGGCGCCCTCGGGGGAGCTCTGGAGCAGGGCGCGCGCGTGGGCGAGGACGATGGGGTCGTTGTCGACGTAGACCACATGGGACTCAGGCGCCGCCTCCTGCACCACCTCGTGCAGGTTCGGCGAGGTCGGCAGGCCGGTCCCGATGTCGAGGAACTGGCGCACCCCCTGCTCCTCGGCGAGGAAGCGGGCGGCCCGGTGCATGAAGCGCCGGTTCTCCCGCATGTGCACGGGCAGCGCGGGCCAGTGCTCGCACATGGCGTCGCCGGCCTCGATGTCGACCGGGTAGTGGTCCTTTCCGCCCAGGATGTAGTCGTATACGCGGGCGGAGTGCGCCCGTGACGTGACGATCCGGTTCTGGCGATCCTGCGACGTGCTCACACGGCACCTCTCTCTGTCACAGACGGCGCACCAGACGCTACAAACGCCGCGCGCGAGAGGCAAACGCCGCTGAGCAAGGCGCGTCCTGCACGAGGTGCGCGGGCGGCCCCCGAGGGGGCGGCCCTTGTCGCGCCCATCGCGCGGGCGACGGACGGTGGGGCGCTCGCCGCGGTGGCCGCCTGTTCAGGCGGCGGTGTGCCGTTGCCGGTCGGACGCGTGGTCGTGTTCGGGGCGGGGTGCTGCGGGGCGGCGCAGCCCGGAGAGGTCGTGTCCGACGACGACGTTGCGGTCGGAGACGTTGTTGCCGAAGGCGAACTGCGGCCAGGCGCCCATGATCTCCATGCGGCTGCGCTCGCTCCAGCGGCGTGCCAGGTCGCTGCGCGACTTGTAGAAGTTGAGTGCGTAGCCTCCCTCGTGGATGCGCAGCAGGGAGAAGCCGCCCGGGTACTCCTTCGCCGCGGCGATCTCCTGGTGCAGCACGTGCGGCGCGGCCGGGCTGACGGTGCGGTGGTTGCGGTGGGTGTGGCCCGCATGGTGCAGGAAGACGCCGGGTGTCCTCGCGTACTGGTCGAGTATCGCCGTCGCCTGTGTCCGGTCGAGGGACTTGCTGTCGGTGACGGGGAACGCCGAGTCCTGCACCACGAGGGGGTGGTGCCCGAACACGAGGGTCGGTTGCTCGCGGTGGGCTGCCAGGTCCCGGCGGAGCCAGGCCATCTGCCGGTCCGACATGCCGCCCGCGTCGCCGCCGTTGCCCGCCTTGTCGTAGGTGTCGAGCCCGACCACGTGCAGCCCCGACAGGTCGGTGGAGAAGTACGTGGGTTCGACGCCGGGGAAGTACGCGTCGTGGAAGCAGTCGTTGCCCTGCCACTGCCCGGCGCGGCAGGAGGCGTACGGGTCGCCGACGTGCGCGCGGTCGTGGTTGCCCCGGGTCACGAAGTAGTCGTGGCGGTACTCGCCGAAGCGGTTCAGCAGGCATCCTGAACGGCTGAGGTCGACGGGGACGGCCTCGGCGGAGATATCGCCCGCGGCCAGCAGGTAGCGGGCGCCGGCGCGCCGCACGTCGTCGACGAGGGACTCCAGCATGACCTCGGGATACGGCGGGAGGCCGGGCTCCTGCTCGATGCCGATGTACTGCGGTTCGCCGCCGACCAGACCCGCTTGCGTCTCGCCCATGTGCAGGTCGTTGCAGAGCGCGATGGAGAACAGGAAGCGGCCGGCCGGCGGCTGCGGGGTGGTGAAGGAGAACGGTCCTGTGGTGCCGAGGCCGGTGGCGTCGGTACCCACCGCGTTGCCGTCGATGAGGGTGAAGGCCGTCGGCGCGGCCGGCTGCCCGTGGGAGCGGGCCTGGTAGTAGTACGTCTGCCCGGGTTCGAGGTCCCGCAGTTCGACGTAGTGGTACGGCGTGTGCGAGGAGATGCCGCCCGCCACGCGGTTCAGCCGGCTCGGGTGGGTGCCGTAGACGACCTCGCCGTCCGCCGGGGCGGGAACCATGCGGCCGAGCCCGTCGTCGGTGCCGGCCCGGCCGGTGTACCAGGTGATCACGGCGTGGTTCTCGGCGAGGGTCACCAGTTCGAGGTTGACGGGTGTCACGGCACCGCGGGGCGAGCCGCCGGAGGCAGCGGCCTGTGCCGGGGCGGTCAGGGTGACCGGGGCGGCGGCGGCGGCCGCAGCGGCGACGGCGGACCACCGCATGAGGTCACGTCGGGTGAAATCACAACCAGGCATGGACCGCACGCTAGGCGCCGTCCGTGAACGCGCCACCGACGCGCAGATGGCCGCGGGCGGTCCGCCGAGGGCCCTCGCGGTGACCAGGACCGCGCACCTGCGCTGACCTCCCCGACAGGGGGAGCCTCGATCGTGCTCGGGGTCGGAGAGTCCGGCGTGGCCTCGGCGCGCCGTCTCGGACGCCCGGGCACCCCCTGCCCCCGATCACCCCCGGTTACTATGCTGACTTCATGCCGGAGGCCGGCAGCAGGGGGACGCGCCGCCGTCGACCGGATGCCGGGGAGTGGGGGAGACCAGCGTGTCTGCCGGGACTCCTCCGGGAGTGGTCGTGGAGTGCCGGGTGTACGGGATGGGTGGCCCAGGAACATGCTGAGAGAGGTCGTCGCGACCCGCTATGTCACGCCGCTGCGTGAGGGCGGGTCGCTTCCGGGGATCGTCGAGGGCGACGACCTCGGCACGTACGTCATGAAGTTCACCGGCGCGGGGCAGGGGCGCAAGACGCTCGTCGCCGAGATCATCTGCGGGGAGCTGGGCCGCAGCCTGGGGCTGCGCGTGCCCGAGCTCGTGACCATGGAGCTCGACCCCGTCATCGGCCTCTCCGAGCCCGACCAGGAGGTCCAGGAGCTGCTGAAGGCCAGCGGCGGGCTGAACCTCGGCATGGACTACCTGCCGGGTTCGATCGGCTTCGACCCGCTCGCGTACGAGGTCGGCCCCGCGGAGGCGGGGCGGATCGTCTGGTTCGACGCCCTGATCAACAACGTCGACCGGTCCTGGCGCAATCCGAACATGCTCGTCTGGCACGGGGACCTGTTCCTCATCGACCACGGCGCGACGATGATCTGGCACCACAACTGGCCCACGGCGCAGGCGTCGGCCGCCAAGCCGTACAACGCCTCCGACCACGCGCTCGCGCCGTTCTCGCCCGACGTGCGGGCCGCGGCAGCGGAACTCGCGCCGCTCGTCACCGAGGAGCTGCTCGCCGAGGTCACCGCCGCCGTGCCCGACGAGTGGCTGGTCGACGAGCCCGGCTTCGCGACCACGGACGAGCTGCGCCGCGCGTACGCTGCGCCCCTGCTGGCGCGCGCCGCCACCGTCCACGAGCGCATCGTCATGGACGCGCCCACCGGCCGCCGGCCCTCACAGGCGCCCGGCTGGCTCGCCGCCCGGCTGCGCCCCGGCCGGCGCCAGGGCGGACAGGAGGACGCCCGATGAGCGAGCGTGACGTCTACGAGTACGCGCTGCTGCGGGTGGTGCCGCGCGTCGAGCGCGGCGAGTGCTGCAACGCCGGGGTCATCCTCTACTGCCGCGCCCAGTCGTTCGTCGCGGCGCGCACCCACCTGGACGAGGCGCGTCTGCGGGCGCTCGACCCGGCCGTCGACCTGGTGGGCGTACGGGCGGCGCTTGCCGCCGTCGAGTCGGTCTGCGACGGGGGCGCCCGGGCGGGGCAGGCCGGCGGGGACGACGCGGGCCGCCGCTTCCGCTGGCTGATCGCGCCGCGCTCGACGGTCGTGCAGCCGGGGCCCGTCCACACAGGACTCACCGCCGACCCCAAGGCGGAGGCCGAGCGGCTCCTCGATCTGCTGGTGCGCTGATCCCGGCCGCGGCGGCCCGGGGGAGCCCCGTGCCGCCGCCACGGGGCCGGTGCCGTTGACACCGCGTGCGCGGCCTTCTAGCGTCTCGTCTGCCGAAGCGACTAAGCGGTCGCTCAGCACCCGCGGGTTTCTAGGGCGAGGAGAACAGGGATGTCCACCACCGAGCAGCGCGTCGCCGTCGTGACCGGGGCGGCGCGGGGGATCGGCGCCGCCACGGCCGTGCGCCTCGCGGCAGAGGGGCGCGCCGTCGCCGTACTCGATCTGGACGAGGCGGCCTGCGCCGACACGGTGAAGAAGATCACGGAGGCCGGGGGCTCGGCGCTCGCGGTCGGCTGCGACGTCTCCGACAGCGTCCAGGTGGAGGCGGCCGTCGAGCGGATCACCGCCGAGCTCGGCGCACCGGTGATCCTCGTCAACAACGCGGGCGTCCTGCGCGACAACCTGCTGTTCAAGATGTCCGAGTCCGACTGGGACACCGTGATGAACGTCCACCTCAAGGGCTCGTTCCTGATGACGCGCGCCTGCCAGAAGCACATGGTGGACGCGGGGTTCGGGCGGATCGTGAGCCTGTCGTCGTCGTCCGCGCTCGGCAACCGCGGCCAGCTCAACTACTCCGCGGTCAAGGCGGGGCTCCAGGGCTTCACCAAGACCCTCGCCAAGGAGCTGGGCAAGTTCGGCATCACCGCCAACGCGGTCGCGCCCGGCTTCATCGCCACCGACATGACCGCGGCCACGGCGGCGCGCGTGGGCATGAGCTTCGAGGACTTCACCGCGCTCGCCGTCAGCCAGATCCCGGTACAGCGCGCAGGGCAGCCGGAGGACGTGGCCAACGCCATCGCGTTCTTCACCGGCGAGGCGGCGGGCTTCGTCTCGGGGCAGGTCGTGTACGTCGCCGGCGGCCCGCTCAACTGAATCCGAGGACACGAGCCATGACACAGCAGCAGAGGCCGGACACCGGCAAGGTCGCCCTCGTCACCGGCGCGAGCCGGGGCATCGGCTACGGCATCGCGGCGGCGCTCGTCGCCCGCGGCGACCGGGTGTGCATCACCGGGCGGGACGAGGAGGCACTCAAGGAGGCCGTGGAGCGGCTCGGCCCCGACCGGGCCATGGGGGTCGCGGGCAAGGCGCACGACCCCGCGCACCAGCGCGCCGTGGTCGAGCGGGTCATGGAGGAGCACGGCAGGATCGACCACCTCGTCAACAACGCGGGGACCAACCCGGTCTTCGCCCCGCTCGCCGACCTGGACCTGACGGTCGCGAGCAAGACGTACGAGGTCAACGTCCTCTCGGCGCTCGGGCTCGCGCAGCAGACGTGGCACGCCTGGCAGAAGGACCACGGCGGGACGATCGTGAACATCGCCTCCATCGCCGGGCAGAACGCCTCGCCGTTCATGGGCACGTACGGCATGAGCAAGGCCGCGATGCTCAATCTGACGCTCCAGCTCGCGCACGAGTTCGCGCCGGCCGTCCGGGTCAACGCCATCGCGCCGGCCGTCGTGAAGACCAAGTTCGCGCGGATGCTCTACGAGGGGCGCGAGGAGGAGAGCGCTGCGGGCTACCCGATGGGCAGGCTCGGTGTGCCGGAGGACATCGGCGGCGCCGCGGTCTTCCTCACCTCGGACGACGCCTCGGGCTGGATGACCGGCCAGACGCTGGTGATCGACGGTGGCATCGCGCTGAACGCGGGCTTCTGAGCATCCCTGCCGCGGCCGCGGCCGGCTGCCCCGAGGGGCGGCCGGCCGCCGTTGTCGGTGGCGGCCGGTAGGTTCGTGGGCGGTCGACAATTCAGCGAACCCCGGAGGATGTTGACGTGACCGACACCGACCTGCTGCCCGAGTCGTGGCGCGGCGTGCTGGGCCCCGAGCTCAGCCGGCCCTACTTCGCGGACCTGATGGAGTTCGTGGCCAAGGAGCGGGCGAACGGACCGGTGTACCCGCCGCAGGACGAGGTGTTCGCCGCGCTCGCCGCCACCCCGTACGAGGACGTCAAGGTGCTCGTGCTCGGCCAGGACCCGTACCACGGCGCGGGCCAGGGCCACGGCCTGTGCTTCTCCGTGCGGCCGGGGGTGCGGACGCCGCCGTCCCTGCGCAACATCTACAAGGAGCTGAAGGAGGAGCTGGGCCACCCGGTCCCCGACAACGGATATCTGATGCCGTGGGCGCGGCAGGGCGTCCTCCTGCTCAACGCGGTGCTCACGGTCCGTGAGGGCGAGGCCAACTCGCACAAGGGCAAGGGCTGGGAGCGGTTCACCGACGCCGTCATCCGGGCGGTCTCCGACCGGCCCGACCCCGCGGTGTTCGTGCTCTGGGGGGCGTACGCGCAGAAGAAGCTGCCGCTGATCGACCAGGAGCGGCACGCCGTCGTGAAGGGGGCGCACCCGTCGCCGCTGTCCGCGAAGAAGTTCTTCGGCTCCCGCCCCTTCACCCGGATCGACGCGGCCGTCGCGGCGCAGGGGCACACGCCCGTCGACTGGCGCATCCCCGACCTGGGCCGGGTCTGAAGGCGATACCGGCCGACCCCGACTAGCGTCTCCATCGAGCGTTTTGTCTGATTTTCATTGCGCGAGGGTGGAGGCGCCGGGCATGGAGCAGCGGGAGTCGTCCCAGGAGAGCCGTGTGACAAGGATCGGGCAGGCGGTGATCCTGCTGCACGGCGGCGACCGCGAGGAGGCCCGCAACCGCATGGGGGAGCTGTGGGCGGAGCTGGGGGACGCGGGGGACCCCGTACAGCGCTGCACGCTCGCCCACTACCTGGCGGACGCGCAGGACGACCCGGGGGACGAGCTGGCGTGGGACCTGCGGGCCCTGTCCGCTGCGGACGGGGACACGCCGGAGGCGGTGGCCTTCCGCCCGGCGTTCCACGCCGACCTCGCAGCGGACTACGTGAAGCTGCACCGGCCCGATGCGGCCCGGCTGCACCTGGAGCGCGCCCGCGCCTGCGCCCACGTCCTGGGCGACGACGGGTACGGCGAAGCGGTACGCACCGCCATCGCCCGCCTGACCCGCCGCCTCTCCCGCCCCTGACCGGAGCCGGGGCGGGGACGCGTCCGCGCCGGGCCGCCCGCGGTTCAGCGGCCGTAGGTGTCGTGGCAGATACGGGCCTGTGCGCTGCCCGCGGGCCAGTGGCCGTAGGTCTCGCCCAGGGCGCAGACGCCGGCGGCAGCCGAGGGGAGCGCGGACGGGGCGGGAGCGTATCCCCCGCCGTGTGCGGGGGCGAGAGGCTCGGGGCGCACGGGGCGCTCCGGCGGCCTGACGGCCGGCGCGGCGCCCTGCCGTGGCGCCTCGCCCCGGGGCCGCGCGGCGGCCGGACCAGGCCGCGAGGGCGAGGGGGACGGCGTGTGCGCGAGGTCGAGCGCCTCGCGCAGCGGGGCCTGCACGATCTGCGGCCTCGCGTCCTCCCCTGCCGAGGGCGCCGCCGTGGCCGCGGGCCGCGGGCCCTGCGCACCGTCCGCGTGCACGGACACACAGCCCGAGACGGCCGTCATGGCCGCCGAGGCCGCGCCGAGCAGGAGCATCGTCGTGGTTCTCGTTCGTCGCACTCCGGCAACTCTGCTGGCCCGGGGCCCACTTCGGACAGGCATCGGCGCCGATTGAACCCGGATGGATGATCCGCGCCGCGGCGGTGACGCACACAGGACCCGCGTGGGGCGCGCGGGGTGGCGGCCCGGTCAGTCGCCCGTCGTGCCGTCGAGCGCCTCACGGATCAGGTCCGCGTGGCCGTTGTGGCGCGCGTACTCCTCGATCATGTGGGTGTAGATCCACCGCAGCGTGAACGGCACCCCGTCGGGCCGCTGCCGCCGCCCCGCGCCCTCGTCGTCCAGGCCGTGCTCCGCCGCGTGCTCCCTGGCCGCCGCGATCTCCGCCTGCCAGGTCCCGTACGCCTCGGCCCAGGTGTCGTGAGGGCCGGGACGGAAGTCCCCGTCGACGTCGTCGTCGGTGAAGTAGATGCCCGGCAGGCCCTCGTCGTCGAGCGTGTTGCGGAACCAGCCGCGCTCGCACTCCGCCAGGTGCCGTACGAGACCCAGCAGGCTGAGCCCGGACGGCTCGACAGGGCGCTGCCGCAGCTGCTCGTCCGTGAGTCCTGCGCACTTGACCGCGAGCGTCGCCCGGTGCAGGTCGAGCCAGTCCTCCAGCATCCGGCGCTCGCCCGCGTCGCCGCGCGGCGCCCGGCCCCTGCGGGCCAGCGCCTCGTCGAAGGTCGGCGGCGCCGCCGCCGCGGTGCCCGGTTCCTGCTGCCTGGCCGAGTGCGTCGTCATGGCGCCCATCGTGGCGGACGCCGGGCCCGCACGCGACGCGTTATCCGCCGCCTGCCGCCTGCCGCCTGCCGCCTGCCGCCTGCCGCCTGCCGCCTGCCGCCTGCCGCCTGCCGCGCCCCGCGTATGCTGCCCGGACGGCGCAACCCCGGGAGGATTTTCGTGAAGGTCGGCTGCATCGGGCTCGGCGACATCGCGCAGAAGGCGTACCTGCCCGTGCTCACCGCGCAGCCCGGCGTCGAACTCCACCTCCAGACCCGCACCCCCGCGACCCTCCACCGCACCGCGGCGGCCCACCGGATCCCGGAAGCGCAGTGCCACGCCGACCTCGACGCGCTGCTCGCCACCCGGCCCGACGCGGCGTTCGTGCACGCCCCGACCGCCGCGCACCCCGAGATCGTGGCCCGGCTGCTCGACGCGGGCATCCCCACCTATGTCGACAAGCCGATCGCCGCGGGCTACGCGGAAGCGGAACGGCTCGTGCGGCGCGCCGAGGAGACAGGCACCGGGCTCGCCGTGGGCTTCAACCGGCGCTTCGCACCGTCCTACGCCCAGTGCGCGGAGCACCCCCGGGACCTGATCCTGCTCCAGAAGAACCGGGTCGGCCTGCCGGGCCCGGCGCGCGAGGTCGTGTTCGACGACTTCGTGCACGTCGCCGACACGCTCCGCTTCCTCGTGCCGGGCACCGTCGACCACACCGACATCCGGGTCCGGGTGCGCGACGGGTTCGTCCACCACATCGTGCTCCAGCTGTCGGGCGACGGCTTCACGGCCATCGGCACCATGAACAGGACCAGCGGCTCCACCGAGGAGATCCTCGAAGTCTCGGGCCAGGACGCCAAGCGCGCGGTGCACGACCTCGCCACCGTCGTCGACCACAAGGGCCGGCCCAGCGTGCGGCGGCGCGGCGACTGGGTGCCCGTCGCCCGGCAGCGCGGCATCGAACAGGCCGCGCTCGCCTTCCTCGACGCCGTACGCGCGGGCACGCCGCTCAGCGCCCTGGACGCGCTGGAGACCCATGAGCTGTGCGAGCGGGTCGTGGCTGCGGCGCGGGCAGCGGGCGCCTGACCTGCGGTCCACCGCGGCCCCTGCCCCGCAGGGCGCGGCGCGTGCAGAAGGCGGCCACCACGGCGACCGCGCCGTACACCGCCCAGTCGCCGAACCGGTCGTAGAGCGTGGCGCCGCGCGCCGTCGGGACCGCGTACACGGCGGACGCGCTGCGCGCCGTCGACAGCCCGCCGCCGACCGGCTCGCCCCGCGGCCCGAACACGGCGCTCACCCCCGTCAGCGTCGCGTGCACCACCGGGCGTCCCGTCTCCGCGGCCCGCAGCGCGCCCAGCGAGGCGTGCTGGGCCGGGGCCCACGTGTCCTGGAACGTCGCGGTCGACGACTGCACGACCAGCACCTGGGCACCGCGGTTCGCGAGGTTCCTGCTCATGTCGGGGAACGCCGACTCGAAGCAGATCAGCGGCCCCACCCGCAGGGTCCCGCCGCCGCGCACGGCCACCGGAAGCACCACCTGCCGCCGCCCCGCCACCCGGTCCTGACCCGCCGCCCTGCCGACCGAGGTGGCCCACCCGAGCAGCGGCCGCGCGGGGACGTACTCGCCGAACGGCACCAGCCGCATCTTGTCGTACGAGGGACCCGTGGGCCCCTCGGGGCCCATCAGCTCGCTGCGCTTGAAGATGCCGCGGCGGCCCAGGGCGTCGGTGCCCGGCGCGTCGATGTTCACCAGGACGTCCGCGCCGACCGTGCGGGACAGGGCGGCGAGCCGCCGCCCCAGCGACGGATGCGTCGCCAGGGAGTGCGTCACACTGCTCTCTCCCCACACCACCAGGTCGACCCGGTCGCCCGCCACCCGCCTGGTCAGCTCCTCGCTCCTGGCGAACCGCCGCTGCGGCGCGCCGGCCGCCCGGGACACGATGCCCGGCTGCACCACCGCGATCCGCGCCGTACCCGAGAGCTGCGGCACGGGCGCCCACGCCCAGACCGCACCCACCGCCGCGGCGCCCGCCGCGAGCGCCGCCAGCGCGGCGCGGCGCGCCGCAGCGGAGACCGCAAGCACCACCACCGCGACATTCACCGCCACCACCAGCAGGCTCACCAGCCACACCCCGCCCACCGATGCCAGACGCAGTGCCGGAGCGACCTGCCACTGGCTCGCGCCGAGCACGCCCCACGGCCCGCCGAGCCCCTGCCAGGACCTGACGAGCTCCACCAGCAGCCAGGCCGACGGCACCACGGCGAGCGCCGCTGCCGCCCTGCCGGGACCCGGGGGCCCTCCTGCGCCGCCGAGCAGCGAGCGCACCAGCACGCCCCAGGGCGCCCACAGCAGGCCGAGCAGCGCACCGAGCACCAGCACGAACACATGGAGGCTGGCGAACAGCCAGTGGTGCACCGCCACCATGTAGCCCGCACCGCCGAGCCATCCCTCCACGGCCGCCCTGCGGCGCGTGGGCGCGCCCCGCACCAGCAGCAGCCACGGCACCAGGGCCACATAGGCGCACCACCACCAGGACGGCGCGGGAAACGCCAGCGCGGGCAGCGCCCCCGCGCACAGGGCCGCGGCGCCCCGCCGCCACGCGGGACCGCGCGGCCCCCGGGGCCGCGGGCCGCCGCGGCGTTCGACCGGACCGACAGGAACCGGCATGCCGAGCCTCCTCGCCGTGCGTGTCCCCCCGCCGCGTCCACTGTGCACCCGCCCCTCGCCGCCATCCCTGCCCGGCGCGGCCCGCCGCGCCCGCAGGCTCACATTTCTGCGCCGCGCACACCCGCTCCGCCGCCCGCGCCATCCACGGTGCGGCCGCCCAACCCGCCTGCGGCCAGCGGCCCTTGGGCGCCACGGCCGCGCGGCCCAGGCCGTCTGACGGGGTATCGTCCGCGCAACGCGACTTACGGGGTTGGACGGATGAGGCTCTGCTTTCTGGTGGAGGAGCAGTACCGACACGACGGCATGCCCGTCGAGGTGATGGGCCGTCTGACGGACTGGGGGCACCGGGTGGACGTGGTGCGGCCCGGCAGCTCGCTCGTGCCGGTCTCCGAGGCGGTGCGCGCGGGCAGCCACGACGCCTGGGTGCTCAAGACCGTGTCGGGCGGCCCCGGGCTCACCCTGCTCGAAGCGGCCGCCGCCGTCGGCCTCACCACGGTCAACGACGCCCGCGCCATCCGCGGCGTACGGGACAAGGCGCTGGCCGCCGCGATCGGGCGCAGCCGCGGACTGCCGGTCCCCGTCACCTGGGCGGCGGCCCGCTGGCAGACGCTGGCGGAGATCCCGGCCGCCGAGTTCCCGCTGGTCGTCAAGCCCGCCGCCGGCAGCTCAGGCCGCGGCGTGCACCTCGTGAGGACCCAGGAGCGGCTGCGCGAACTGGCCGCGAACCGCGCCGACGAGGGCCTGCTGATCGCCCAGCCGTACGTGCGCAACCCGGGCACCGACCTCAAGGTGTACTCCGTCGCAGGGGAGCTCTACGCCACCGAGCGCGCCTCGCCGCTGCACCCGGCGCGCACCGCGCCCGAGCGCCGGGTGGCGCTGCCGCGCGAGGTCGCGGCGATCGCCGCGCGGGTCGGCGAGGTGTACGGGCTCGACCTGTACGGCCTCGACGTGCTGCTCGGGCCCGACGGGCCCGTGGTGGTCGACGTCAACGACTTCCCGAGCTTCCGCCAGGTGCCCGACGCCGCCTCCCGGGTGGCCAGGGCCGTGCTGCGCCTGGCCCGCGCCGGCGGGGCCGCCGGGCCGACGCCCGCCGTGCCGCCAGGGCCCGTGACGGCGGCGCAGCCCGGACCCGTGCCGATGCCCGTGCAGATACCCGTGACCGCGGGCGAGGACAGGTGAGGATCGGCCTGATCACCCCGCGCCCCGGCCATCCGCTGCTCGCGGGCGCCACGGCCCTGCTCGCGCCGCGCCACGAGGTCCGGTGGCTCGACCCGGGGCGCGCCGCGCACGACATCGGCCCGCTCGCCGACGTGTACCTGCTCAAGGCGCGCACCCCCGGGGCCGTCGCGCTCGCCCGGAAGCTGGAGGAGCGCGGGGCGCCCGTGCTCAACACCGCTGCGGCGACCGGGCTGTGCCAGGACCGGGAGGCCATGGCCGCGCTCGCCCGCGAATTCCTGCTGCCCTTCGCGCCGACGAGGTCCGCGGCCTCGCTGGCCGCAGCGGCGGCCGAGCCCGGCCTCCCTTACCCGCTGGTGGTCAAGAGCCGCCGCAGCCGCGGGGGCGACCTGGTGGCCCTGGCCGCCACGCCGTCGGCGCTGCGCGCGCTGCTGCCCCGGTGGCGCGACGAGCCGGTCGTCGTCCAGCCGTACACCCTGGGCGACGGCTGGGACCACAAGGTGTGGGTGATCGGCGGCCGCCTCTTCACGGCACGGCGCCGCTCGGAGCTGGCCAACCCGCACCCCGCCCCGCCGCCCGGCGCCCTGCCGCCCGGATGGGACGCGGTGGCGCTGCGCGTCGGCGAGGTCTTCGCGCTCGACGTGTACGGGGTGGACATGATCGACGCGGGCGGCGGGGCGCCGCTGGTCGTGGACGTCAACGCCTTCCCCGGCGCGCGGGGCCGTCCCGGCGCGCCCGCCGCGCTCGCCGCACTGGCGCTGCGCGCCGCCGCGGAGGGCGCGGCGGGGGAGCGTGCCTGGCGGCGCACGAGCGGCGCGGACGGCCCGCACCTTGGCACGCAGGGGGCCTGACGCGGTGTGCCGTCCTCATTACAATGTCGGGATGATCTTCATTACCGTCAAGTTCCCGGTGAAGCCCGAACATGCCGACGCCTGGCCGGAGAAGGTGGCCGACTTCACGGCCGCGACGCGCGCCGAGCCCGGCAACCTCTGGTTCGAGTGGTCCCGCAGCCTTGAGGACCCGAACACCTACGTGCTGGTCGAGGCGTTCAAGGACGACGCGGCGGCCGCCCATGTGAACTCGGACCACTTCAAGGCAGCCATCGCGACGATGCGGCCCCTGGTGAGCCGCACGCCGGACATCGTCAGCACCACGATCGAGGGTGCGACGGGGTGGAGCGCGATGGGCGAGCTGACGATCGACTGACCGAGGGACCCCGCAGGCGCCGGCCGGGGCCGCGCCCCGGCCGGACCGTCAGGCGGCGCTCTCGACGTGGCCGACCGCTGCGGCCCACTCCAGCAGCAGGACCTCGTACGCCTCGGCGGGCCAGGTCCCGTCGGCCGCATCGACCAGCGCGCGGATGCGCTCGTTGGTCGCCGCGGCGTCGGACACCCTGCGGGGCGAGGCCGAGGTGGCGGAGGACTTGGACATGCGACCAGCTTAAAACCCCATCACGCCGATCGTGACCGTTCTGTGAGCGTTCTTGGTCACACGCCGAGACGGAACAGTGCTGTGCGTCACGTCGAAACGAAGCAACCCCAGGGGCCTCCGAGCCGTCTCAGGCCGCCGACTCTCCCGCGTGCGGACTGAGCGTGTCCGTGCTGACGAGGAAGAACAGCGCGACCCCCAGCGCGATGCGGTACACCACGAACGGCATGAAGGACCGGGACGAGATGAACCGCATGAACCACGCGATCACCGCGTACCCCGAGGCGAAGGCGATCAGCGTCGCCAGCAGCGTGGGCCCCCAGGCCACGTGCCCGCCGCCCGCGTCCTTCAGCTCGTACACCCCGGAGGCGAGCACCGCGGGCATCGCGAGCAGGAACGAGTACCGCGCCGCCGACTCCCGCGTGTACCCCATCAGCAGGCCGCCCGAGATGGTCGCGCCCGACCGCGACACCCCGGGCACCAGCGCGAGCGCCTGGCAGCAGCCGTAGACCAGGCCGTCCCTGACCCCCAGGTCGCGCAGGTCCTTGCGGGCCCGTACGGCGCGGTGCCTGCCGCCGCGCTCGTCCCTGGCGGCCAGCCGGTCGGCGACGCCCAGCACGACGCCCATCACCACCAGCGTCGCCGCGATGAGGCGCAGGTCACGGAAGGGGCCCTCGATCTGGTCCTTGAGCGTGACGCCCAGCACGCCGATCGGCAGCGAGCCCACGATCACCAGCCAGCCCGTTCTGGCATCGTGGTCGGCCTGCATCGACCGGTCCGCCAGGGACCGCGCCCAGGCGGACACGATCCGCGCGATGTCCTTCCTGAAGAAGATCAGCACCGCGGCCTCCGTGCCGATCTGGGTGACAGCGGTGAACGCGGCCCCCGGGTCGTGCCACCCGGCGAACGCGGCCGTCAGCCGCAGGTGCGCGCTGGACGAGACGGGGAGGAACTCGGTGAGCCCCTGGACGAGTCCGAGGACCACGGATGCCAACCAGGACATGGGAAAGCCAGCCGCCAAGGGTCGAGGTGCGGGAGGACCGGTGGAAGCAGCAGCGTACCGTTTGTAAAGGAAATGCAATGTCGCACCTCGGTACCGGCGTTCGCGACCGGGGCCGGGGTGCCCGAGGCGAGGAACCACCCGCACCATGGCGCCAGAAGATCCGGTACTGCTCGGCAGGACGGGCCACGCGGCCCTGCTCACCCTCAACAGGCCGCGCGCGCTCAACGCGCTCACCCACCGGATGGTCGGCCTCGTCGACGAGGCACTGACCGCGTGGGAGCACGACGGCACCGTGCGCGCCGTCGTCGTCAGGGGAGCGGGCGAGCGCGGCCTGTGCGCGGGCGGCGACATCCGCGCGGTGCGCGAGGACGCGCTGGCCGGCGGCGCGGCGTCCCCCGCGTTCTGGCGCGACGAGTACCGGCTCAACGCGCGCATCGCCCGCTACCCCAAGCCCTATGTCGCCTTCATGGACGGCATCGTGATGGGCGGCGGCGTCGGCATCTCCGCCCACGGCGGCCTGCGCGTCGTCACCGAGCGCTCCCGCGTCGCCATGCCGGAGACCGGCATCGGCCTCGTCCCCGACGTCGGCGGCACGTTCCTGCTGTCCCGCGCGCCCGGCGAGCTCGGCACCCATCTCGCCCTGACCGGCGAGGCGGTGGGCGCGTCCGACGCCGTGCTGTGCGGGCTCGCCGACCACGTCGTGCGCTCGGCCGACCTGCCGGCGCTCACCGAGGCCCTCGGCGGGACCACGCCGCGCCAGGCGGTGCGCGCGTTCGCCGCAGAGCCCGCGGAAGGCAGCCTCGCCGCACGCCGCGACTGGATCGACGCCTGCTACGCCTGCGACGACGTGGAGGAGATCGTGGCCCGTCTCACAGGACACGGCGACCCCGCGGCGAAGGAGGCGGCGGAGACGCTCCTCACCCGCTCGCCCACCGCGCTCAAGGCGACGCTCGCCGTGCTCCGCGCGGCCCGCGCGCTGCCCTCCCTGGAGGCCGCGCTCGACGCCGAGTACCGGGCGTCCTGCGCCGCGCTCGCCCTGCCCGACCTGCCCGAGGGCGTCCGCGCCCAGATCGTCGACAAGGACCGCAGGCCCCGCTGGTCCCCTGCGTCCCTGCGCGAGGTCGAAGCGGCCGACGTCGCGCGCTTCTTCCAGGAGCCGGCCGGCGGCGGGCTCGGCCTCGCCGCGGCCCTCGGCTGAGCCGCGCGGTGCGGGCCCGCGCGCCGGTCAGGCGCCCGTGCGCGGCGGCCCGCCGTCGCCGTGGGCCCGCGCCGCAGCGCCGAGCCTGTGCCGCTTGCGCCAGGCGACGACGCACGCCACGGCGGCCGAGACCGCGATGAACGCCGTCGCCGCCACGAAGGCCGGCGAGGCCGGCGAGGCGGCCGTCGAGCCCGCCACCACGTACGCCGCCGTGTTCGGCACCGAGCCGAGCCCGGTGGCGACGAGGAACGAGGGCCACCTCATCCGCGAGACGGCCGCGCCGTAGTTGACCGCCGCGAACGGCACCCCCGGGAACAGCCGCAGCGCCAGCATCGACCGGAAGCCGTACCGGCTCATCAGGCCGTCGGCCGCCGTCAGCCAGCGGCCCCGCACGAGCGGGCGCAGCGCGCCCTGCCCGAGCACCCGCCCGAGGCCGAAGGCGATCCCCGCGGCGAGCACCGTGCCCGCGATCGCCGCCGCCAGCCCCGCCGCGGTACCGAGCAGCGCGCCCGCCGCCGCGTTCAGCAGCGGCCGCGGCGCGAAGGCCGCGGCGCACAGCCCGTACACCGCGGCGAACAGCGCGGCGGCGAGCAGCCGGTCGGCGGGCGCCGCGCCGCCGCCCGACAGCAGGTGCTGCGGCCGGTAGACCGCCACGAGCGCGGCGGCCGCCCCCAACACCGCGACCAGCAGCGCGAAACGGCCCCACGGGGACAGCAGTCCGTGCAGGACCCGCGAGGACGCGCGGGCCGGTGCGGGCCGGGAAGCGGTGTCGAGCACGCCCGGAGACTAGCCGACCCGTCCCCGCGCGCGCCGCAGTGCGCCCGCGGAAAGACGCCTGGCGCGGGCCGAAATCCGCTCGACGCGGACCCTGCCCGCCGCAGGACGGCCCGACGCATGGTCCGGTACGCCGCCCCCGCACCGCCTCCGGGACAATGGGGCGGTGAGCGAAGCGACAGAGCCGGTACCCGTGACGCGCGCCGTGGACTCCGGCACCGCGCGCCTGCTGCCCGACGTGGACGGCGGGCGCGCCTGGCTGCTCACCGTCGACGGCGCGCCGCAGTCCTACGTGGACCTCGACGACCCCGGGCACCTGGAGTTCGAGTACGTGCGGCGCATCGCCCACGTCCTGGACACCGCCGCGCCAGGGCGCGCGCCGCTCGCCGTACTCCACCTCGGCGGCGGCGGCCTCACCCTGCCCCGCTACGTCGCCGCCACCAGGCCGGGCTCGGCCCAGGACGTCGTCGAGGCGGACGCGGGGCTCCTCGCCCTCGTCGCCGAGCACCTGCCGGTGCCGGACGGCGCAGGCATCGCCGTCCACCACGCGGACGCCAGGCGGTGGCTCGCCGAGGCGCCGGCGGGCAGCGCCGACGCCGTGGTGGCGGACGTGTTCGGCGGCTCGCGCGTGCCCGCGCACGTGACCTCGGTGGAGTTCGCGGCAGAGGCGGCCAGGGTGCTGCGGCCCGGCGGCATCTGTGTGGCCAACCTCGCAGACAGCGCCCCCTTCCCCTTCCTCCGCTCCCAACTCGCCACCTACCGCGAGGTGTTCGCAAAGATCGCGCTCGTCGCCGAGCCCTCGGTGCTGCGCGGCAGGCGCTTCGGCAACGCGGTGCTCGTCGCGTCGGACGCGCCGCTCGACACCGCGGCGCTGGCCCGCAGGACGGCGGCGGACGCCTTTCCCGCACGGGTCGAGGAGGGCGCGGCGCTGCGCCGCTTCACCGGCCTTGCCGCGCCCGTGCGCGACGCGGCGGCGCAGCCCTCACCCCGCCCGCCCGACGGGGCCTTCAGCATCGGCTGAGGCCGCGGGCCCCGGCACGGCGGGAAGCCCGCCACGGGCGGGCGCGCCAGCCTCGCGCCGCGCGATGCGGCGCACATCCGGCACGCACAGCACGGCCGCGGTCAGCAGCACCACGCACCCCGCCGCGCCCCACAGCGCCGCACCCCGGCCGAACGCGCCCTGCGCAGGCCCCGCGAGCGCCGTCGCCACCGGCACAAGGGCCAACGACCCGAGCCAGTCGTACGACGAGACCCGCGACAGCTTCTCCTCCGGGATCTCCTGCTGGAGCGCGGTCATCCAGCCCACCCCGAACACCTCGACCGAAGCGCCCGCCACGAACATGGCCGCGGCGAGCACCGCCGCCGACACCGGCACGGCGAGCGCCATCAGCGGCAGCGCGAACGGGAAGACCCCGAGCGTCCCCGCGAGCAGCATCCTGCGCGGCTGCCACTTCGCCATCGCCAGCGCGCCGAGCACCGTGCCCGCGCCGAACGCCGCGTTCGCCGCTCCCCAGGGGCCCGCGCCGCCGTAGTGGTCCCGCGCGACGAGCGGCCCGTACACCGCCTCGCCGGCCACGGCCACGGCGTTGACGACGGAGAACTGCCCGACGACCGACCACAGCCAGGGCCGCGAGACGAACTCGCGCCAGCCGTCCCGCAGATCCGCGAACACACCGCCGCCCGGCGCCCGCGGCGGCACATGACTCAGGTCGAGGAACGACCGCAGCGCCCCCGCGACCAGGAAAGAGGCGGAGTCCACCACGAGCACCCAGCCGGGGCCCAGCCAGGCGACCAGCGCCCCGCCGAGCGCGGCGCCGCCGATCGTCGCCCCGTTGACCGCCATGCGGAAGACCGCGAAGGCGCGCCCTGCGCGTTCGGTCTCCACGCTCGACATCAGCATGCCCTCGGACGCGGGGCCGAACAGCGCCTGCCCCGTGCCGCCGAGCGCCGAGAGCACCGCCATGTGCCACAGCTGCGCGTGCCCGAGCAGCACGAGTGCGCCGAACGCGCCCTGCGACACGCAGTTCAGCGCGTTCGCCGCCACCATCACCCGGTGGCGCGGGACGCGGTCCGCCAGCGCCCCGCCCACCAGGACGAACAGCACCATCGGCAGAGTGCGGGCGGTGGCCACAAGGCCCACACCGCCCGCGCTGCCGCCGGCCGAGAGGACCGCGAAGGCGGAGGCGATCAGCGCACCCTGCGAGCCGAGCTGGGAGACGACGGCGGCGGTCGAGAGCAGCGCGTAGTTGCGGGAGGGGGGCCGGGGCACCCTGGGACTGTGGTGGACGGATCCCCCTTCCGCAACCGGGTTTCCGCGCCGCGCGCCGCGCGCTTCGCGCCGCCGCACCGAACCGTTACTGCACCGATCCTGCGGGCAGCCGCACCGTGCTGAGGACGCGCATCATCACCTTGTCGGACACCTCGTCCTTGACGCCGTGCGCCCCGTACATCACCCAGGTGGTGTAGTCGCCCTTGCCGTTGATGAAGGTGAAGGCGAGCGACTTGCCGTCGCTGTCGCACTTGCCGTGCTTGGTCAGCCCCTTGGTGGTGGCCGTCGCGTAGCTGCCCTTGAGCCCCGACGCCGTGGTGTACGGGGTCGCCTTGCTGACCTTGATCTTCCGGTGCACCGACGACTCCGGCTCGTGCTGGCCGTACGCGGCGAACGCCCAGGTCCCGGCCTCGGCGACGGCCGCGCTCCCGGTGTCCTTCGCACCCTTGCCGCCCTTCGTGCCGGCCGCCGCGAGCGCCGTGTCGTCGGTGCCGCCGCTCGACGACTTCGCCTCGCACCACTTCGGCTGGAGCTCCGCGGGCGCGGAGAACAGCGCGAGGGCGGAGCCGTCGCCCTTCTTCTCGTTGTCGAAGCCCTGGTAGGTGCCCGGCGAGTCCACGTTCCAGCTCGGCGGCACGTCGAACTCGGTGGCGTGCGTCGGATTCGTCACGACCTTCCACCCGGCGATCGTCGGCTTCGCCGCCACGCTGCCGCGCGGGTTGTCGGCGGGCGCGGAGGCCGGGGCCGAGGCGGGCGCCGACGGCTCCGCCGGCTTCTTGTCCGCGGCGACCTGCGCGTGCGTGTCCTTCTTGTTGTCCACCACGAGATACGTGCTGACGCCCGCAGCCGCGAGGACCGCGACCGCGCAGCCCACCGCGATCAGCGTCGTGCGCCGCTTGCCGCCGCCCTGCGGCTTCTGCGGACCCTGCCCGCCGTACATCGGGACGGTCTGCTGCTGGTACGGGCCCTGCTGCTGCCCGTATCCGGGCTGCTGGGCGTAGGGCTGCTGCGCGTACCCCGGCTGCTGCCCGTACCCGTATCCGGGCTGCGGCTGCTGCTGGTACGGGCCCTGCTGCCCCGCAGGGCCGAAACCGGGCTGCTGAGGCGCCGGCTGCTGGTACGGATTCTGGTCCTGCGCGTTGTGCTCGCCCCCGGGCGGCTGCTGTCCTGGCCACATGGCCCACCACGATAGAGCCGCGGGGGCACCGGCGGCGCCCCCGCGGTGTCACGGTCCTGTCGCATCCTGTGTCAAGGACCGGCACGGGGTGAAATCCGGCCACGCCCGGAGGTCCCGTCGGAGCAGGTAGGCTGATCCGGCCAGGGCACGGGGGACATGAGCGGGAGGAACCTGCGTTGGACGTCCAGGGGTGGCTCGAGACCGTTCCTGCGGTGAGCATCTACCTGCTGGTGGCGATCGTCATCGGGGTGGAGAGCGTCGGCATCCCGCTGCCCGGCGAGATCGTCCTCGTCGCGGCGGCGCTGCTCGCCTCGCAGCACGGCCACATCGACCCCTATGTGCTCGCCGCGTGCGCCTCGGCGGGCGCGGTCGCCGGGGACTCCACGGGGTACGTCATCGGCCGCAGGGGCGGCAGACCGCTGCTGGCGTGGCTGGCCCGCAAGTTCCCCAGGCACTTCGGCGAGTCCCAGGTGGCCGTCGCCGAGCGGTCGTTCGAGAAGTGGGGCATGTGGGCCGTCTTCTTCGGCCGCTTCATCGCCCTGCTGCGGATCTTCGCAGGGCCGCTGGCCGGCGTGCTGAAGATGCCGTACTGGAAGTTCCTCATCGCCAACCTGCTGGGCGGCGTCGTCTGGGCCGGCGGCACGACCGTGGTCGTGTACGAGGTCGGCAAGGTCGCGGAGGACTGGCTGAAGCGGTTCTCCTACGCGGGGCTCGGCGTCGCCGTGCTGATCGGCCTCGCTTCGCTGCTGGTCGTCAGGCGGCGTACCAGGAAGGCCGCGCACAAGGCGGCGGCCGAGGCTGCGGCGGAGGAGACCGTTCCGGTCTCCACCGGCGCAGGCGACTGATCCCGGGCGCCGCCCCGCCGTCCCCTGGGCCTCCCGCGCCTCTCCCGTGACCCGAACCCTTCCCGCCAGGTGGCCAGGACTCGGCTGTCACCGGTCATTAACGGTCAATAGCCTGTCCTTCACGGACCGTTACCGGCCACCAGACGCGAGGGGCAGCCGCCATGGCACCACAGCAGATCCCCGACATCCTGTCGCCCGAGTTCGCCAGGGACCCGTACCCGGCCTACCGGACGATGCGCGAGGACGCCCCGCTGATCTGGCACGAAGCCACCCAGAGCTATCTGATCTCCCGGTACGGGGACGTCGAGCGCGCCTTCAAGGACCGGGACGCCGTCTTCACCACCGACAACTACGACTGGCAGATCGAGCCGGTGCACGGCACGACGATCCTCCAGCTCAGCGGGCGCGAGCACGCCGTGCGCAGGGCACTCGTCGCGCCCGCCTTCCGCGGCGCGGAGCTCCGGCAGAAGTTCCTGCCGGTGATCGAGCGCAACGCACGCGAGCTGATCGACGGCTTCCGGCACACCGGGTCCTTCGACCTGGTGGACGGCTTCGCCACCCGCTTCCCCGTCAACGTGATCGCGGACATGCTCGGCCTCGACAAGTCCGACCACCCGCGCTTCCACCGCTGGTACACCGCGGTCATCGCGTTCCTCGGCAACCTCTCGGGCGACCAGGAGGTCGCCGAGGCGGGGGCGCGCACCAGGACCGAGTTCGCCGAGTACATGATCCCGATCATCCACGCGCGCCGCGACCACCTCGGCGACGACCTGCTCTCCACCCTGTGCAGGGCCGAGGTCGACGGCGTGCGGATGAGCGACGAGGACATCAAGGCCTTCTGCAGCCTGCTGCTCGCCGCCGGCGGTGAGACCACCGACAAGGCCATCGCCTCGATCTTCGCCAACCTGCTGCTCCACCCCGAGCAGCTGGCCGCGGTGCGCGCCGACCGGAGCCTGATCGCGCGCGCCTTCGCCGAGACCCTGCGCTACACCCCGCCCGTCCACATGATCATGCGGCAGACGGCGAAGGAGGTCGAGGTCAGCGGCGGCACCATTCCGGCGGGCGCCACCGTGACCTGCCTGATAGGGGCCGCCAACCGGGACGCGGACCGCTACCGCGACCCCGACACCTTCGACATCTTCCGCGACGACCTGACGACCACGACCGCCTTCTCCGCCGCCGCCGACCACCTGGCGTTCGCGCTCGGCCGCCACTTCTGCGTCGGGGCCCTGCTCGCCAGGGCAGAGGTGGAGACAGCCGTCGACCAGCTGCTCGACGCCATGCCCGACGTACGGCTCGCGGACGGCTTCGACCCGGTCGAGCAGGGCGTGTTCACCCGCGGCCCGAAGTCCCTGCCCGTAATCTTCACCCCGTCGGCCTGACCGGGGCGCGGCAACGGTGCGGGCCCAGGCTCAGTGCAGCACCGGCGTGAAGCCGACCGGCAGGTCGGCGAGCCCCCGCATCCACACGGACGGCCGCCAGCGCAGCTCGTGCGGCTCCACGCCGAGCACCACGTCGGGCAGGTGCTCCATCAGCGTCTCCACCGCGGTCCGCGCGATCACGTCCGCCAGCTGCGGCGCGGGGAACGGGCAGCGGTGCTCGCCGTTGCTGAACGACAGGTGCGCCGAGTTCTCCGCCCCCGCAGGCCCCTCGGGCCACACCTGCGGGTCGGTGTTGGCGGCCGCGAAGCTCATCACCACGCAGTCGCCCGCCTTGATCTGCCGGCCGCCGAGCTGCGTGTCCCGCGCCGCCCACCGGCCGATGAAGTTCTGCGTCGGTGTGTCGAGCCACAGCACCTCGTTGAGCGCCTGCCCGACGCTGAGCTTGCCGCCGGCCACCGTGGTCGCGAACCGGTCGTCGGTGAGCAGCAGCCGCAGGGTGTTGCCGATCCAGTTGGCCGTGGGCTGCTGCGCCGCGGCGATGACCGTGATGACGTCCTGCACCACCGCCTCGTCGCCGAGCCCCGCGGGGTCGAGCAGCATCCGCGAGGTCACGTCGTCGCCCGGCGCCGCGCGCTTCTCCTTCACCAGCTGCTCGATGCGCGCCTGCACCCTGCCGTACGCGGCGACCGGGTCCTCGCCCTCGTGCGCGTCGAGCGAGAGCCGCAGGTCCCGTACGAGCTCCTCGGTGTCGAGGCCGCCCGCCGGCATGCCGCACAGCCGGACGACGGCGTGCATCGGCAGCGGGTGCGCGTACGACGCCATCAGCTCGGCCCGGCCGCTGCCGGCGAAGGCGGCGATCAGCACCTCCCCGATCTCCTGGCAGGCCGACGCCAGCTCCATCTGGTCGACGGCGTCGAGGGCCCGGCTGATCACCCCGGCCCGCAGCCGGTGCTCGTCCCCCTCCACGAACAGCACCGAGGGCTGGTGGCCGACGAACGGCAGCAGCGGCCAGTCGGCCGGGATGGCGTCCCACTGGTTCCAGCGCCGCGAGTCCCGCGCGAACAGCTCGTCGTGCCCGGTC
Source organism: Streptomyces sp. NPDC047002 (assembly GCF_040704505.1). Classification (NCBI taxonomy): domain Bacteria; kingdom Bacillati; phylum Actinomycetota; class Actinomycetes; order Kitasatosporales; family Streptomycetaceae; genus Streptomyces; species Streptomyces sp. NPDC047002. The sequence continues at coordinate 18,738 of NZ_JBEYWC010000018.1, read as the reverse complement.
ACGTACGAGACCTCGTTGTAGCCGAGCACCAGCCACGCGGGGATGTCGTTGTCGAGCAGCACGGGCGCCACCGGGCCGTGGTCCCTGCGCAGCGACCTGTACAGCTCCGAGGGGGTCTGCTGGTAGGCGAGGCCGCTCAGCCTGACCCCCGTCGCACGGGCGGGGCAGCCGGCCGGCGGCCCGCCCTCGGCGAGCGGCGGTGCGGAGTCGGTCATGGGGTCATCTCCCGGGCCATGGCCAGTTCGTAGAGGTGGTCGACGAGGGTGATCAGGACGTGCTTGCCCGACGAGCGCACCCGCGCGTCGCAGTCGATCAGCGGCACGCCGTCGGAGAGTGAGAGCGCCTGCCTGATCTCGTCGAGCGAGAAGGACGACGTGTCGTCGTCGAAGCGGTTCACCGCGACGACGAACGGGGTCCTGTGGTGTTCGAGCCGGTCCACCGCGTACCAGGAGTCGCTCATGCGGCGGGTGTCGACCAGGACGACCGCGCCCAGCGTGCCCGAGAACAGCCGGTCCCACAGGAACCAGAAGCGCTCCTGCCCGGGCGCGCCGAACAGGTAGAGCACCATGCGCTCGTTGAGGCTGATGCGGCCGAAGTCGAACGCGACGGTCGTGGTGGTCTTGGCGACCACGCCGTCCGTCTCGTCGACGCCGACCCCGGCCTGCGTCATGACTTCCTCGGTGTTGAGCGGCCTGATCTCGCTCACCGAGCGGACCAGGGTGGTCTTGCCCACCCCGAAGCCACCCACCACGACGATTTTCAAGCCGGTCTCCGCCGCGTCGTCGAGCGGTGTGCGGCCTGGCAGTTCAGAGACTGCGGAGTCCATGGAGCACCTCCTTCAAGAGGACGGAGTCGGGCAGCGAGGCCGCGGGGCGCGAACCGTGCGGGTGGCGCGCGGTGATCCGGCCGGTCGCGTGCAGGTCGGCGAGGAGGATGCGGACCACCGTGACCGGCATCCGCAGCTCGGCGGCGACCTCCACGACGGCCGTGGGGTGGCGGCACAGGTCGAGGATGCGCACGTGCTCGGACTGGAGCCCCGCCGCCGGCTCGCTCTCGCTGACGATCAGGGTGACGAGGTCGAAGGCCGTGTCGTCGGCGCTGCTGCGGCCGCCCGTGACCATGTAGAGCCGGTCGGGGAAGCCGATGTCGACGGGGCGCCGCGTCATGACGCGGCGTGCTCGGCCGGGGTGCGGGGCTCCGCCCGCAGGTGGTCCCCGATCTGCTCGATCATCTCCGTCATCTGGTGCCCCACCATGCCCGCGTCCGCGCCGTCCTCCGCGATCACGGCCAGGTGGGCGCCGTCCCCCGCCTCCACGATGAACAGGAGGCCGCCGTGGAACTCCGTCATGGAGTGCCGCACCCCACCGCCGCCCCCGCCGAACTCGACGGACGCGCCCTGCGCGAGGGCCTGGATGCCCGAGCAGATGGCCGCGAGTTGGTCGGCCTGGTCGACGGTGAGATGGCGGCTCCAGCAGAGTTTGAGCCCGTCACGCGAGAGCACGAGGGCGTGCCGGGTCCCGGGGGTGCGCTCCAGCAGGTTCTCCAGGAGCCAGGTCAGGCTGCTGTCTGTGGTCTGCATGCGTGGTCTCACGATTCCTGAGAGGTGTCGGACGGTCCTTGCTGCGGGCGCTGCGAGCGGTGGAAGGCGCCGAACTGCTCGCCCGCGCCCCTGCCGGTGGCCGCCGTACGCGGCGGCGGCACGTCCTGGTGCCTGTCCCGGTCGGCGGCCGCCATGGTGCGCCCCGGCGGGCGCACCGGGAGGCCGCCGGGTGTGGCGACCCGCGGGCCGCCGCGGTACTGCGGAGACCCGCCGGCGGGGGCGGGCCTCGCGGGGGCCGGCGCGGCGACGGGTGCCGCCGCTGCCACGCTCTCGCGGACCGGCAGCTGCGGCGGCGCGTCCGCGGTGTCGTCGCTCTGGTGCTGCGCGATCAGCTGCGGCGGGATCAGCACGACGACGCCGGTGCCGCCGCGCGACGAGGGGCGGTAGTTGACGCTGATGCGGTACCGCTCGGCGAGGCGGCCGACCACGGCGAGGCCGAGCCGGGTGCTCTGGAGCTTCGAGAGGTCGTTGTGGCGGCCCGAGACGGCCCGCTCCGCGAGCTGCATCACCTGCGGCGCCATCTTGAGGCCGCTGTCCTCGACGGTCACGACGACGCCCGCGGTCCGCTCCTCGACGTAGACGTGCACCTCGTCGGTGGGCGGGGAGAAGTTGGCCGCGTTGTCGATCAGCTCGGCCAGCAGGTGGATCACGCCCTCGGCGGCGAAGCCGACGATCGCCGCCTCGCTCGGACAGTGCAGGCGTACCCGGCGGTACGCGGCGATCCGGCCCGCGGCGCCGCGCAGGATGCTCTCCATGCCGATCGGCTTGTTCCAGATCCGGCTGCCGCGGCCGCCGAGCAGGATGGCGAGCCGGTCGGTGAGGAGGCCGAGCTGCGAAGCGTTGTGGTCGAGCTTGAGCAGGTCGCCGAAGACCTCCTCGCCGTAACGATCCTCCATGTCGCGCAGGTCGGCGAGGATCGTGACGGCCTTCGCCTGCACCTGGCTGAGCGCCTTGGTGCCGGCCTTCTGCGCGACGAGCGCGCGCCGTTCGCCCACGGCGACCTCGCGGACGATCCGCTCCATCAGGTTGGCGAGGGCGGGGTCGTCGGGGCGCGGCGTCTCGCCGAGCACCGTGCCCGCGGAACTGCCCGTGCGCAGCCGGGCGATGGCGGGCGGCAGGGTCGTGTCGAGCAGGGTGTCGAGGCCGTCGGCCGCCTCCCGGGAGCGGCGCGCCAGCGCGTCCCGCTCGGTGGTCGCGGTCGCCGCGCGCCGCTCGCTGTCGGCGACCTCCGCCACGAAGACTTCGAGGACCCGGCGCAGCCGCTGGTCGGTCGGCGCCTGCACCGCGCCCAGGATCTCGTCGGGGGACGCCCCGCCCCTGGCCTTCTCGGCGGCGGCGGGCAGGGCGACCGTGACCAGGTGCGCGGCGTCCGCGTCCGCCGCGGCCAGCCGGGCGCCGAGCGTCGCGGCCTCGCCGCCCGCCTCGCGCGAGCGCCGGCGCGCGAGGCGCAGCAGCGCGGCGCCGCTCGCGCACGCGGCGGCGAGTACCAGCCAGCCGACCGCTGACGTGCCCACCACCCACCCGCGGGCCGGCCGCGGGGCGGCGGCCGAGACCGAGGCCGCGGCGACGGCGCCCGCCGCGAGCAGGGCCAGGGGGGCGAGTGACGACCGGGCCGGGTGCCGGCGGCGCGGTCTGGGGACGACAGGCACTGACATTCCGCGATCCCTCGGGGTTGGGTGCGCTCGGATGTGGCGGTCATGCAACCACGGGCGATCGGCCCTGTACGCCGGGAATGCACCGGGGCCACCCGTCGGGGGGAGTTCGTACCGGAACACGTGCGCGACGGATGGTGCGCGTGATAGACGCCCGGGGCCGGGGCGCGCGGCCGCCCTGGCGCGAGAGCTCCTCTACCGTGTGCCTGTGCGGATGAGCGAAAACGTGTACGCGGCGCTGACCGCCCCGGTGCGCCGCGCTGCGACGCGCGCGGTGCACCGGGGCTGGCGCCTGGTCCAGGAGGCGGGCGCCGTCACGGCAGGCCACCCGGGGCGGCTGCGGTTCCGGAGGATCGGCGAGGGCACCAGGCTGGCCTTTCCGCAGGGGACGGTGTTCGGCGAGCGGTGGATCGAGCTGGGCGACTACTGCGTGGTGGGGGAGCAGGTCACGCTGACGGCGGGGCTCGTGCCCGGCCTCGACCTCGGGCCCGACCCGTACGTCACGGTCGGCGACGGCGTGGTGATCGGCCGCGGCAGCCATGTCATCGCCGACACCCGGGTGACCATCGGCAGCGACACGTACTGCGGGCCGTACGTCTACATCACGACCACGAACCACAGCTACGACGACCCGGCCACCCCCGTGGGCAAGCAGTGGCCGCGCATCGCGCCGGTCGCCATAGGGCCGGGCTGCTGGCTCGGGACCGGCGCGGTGATCCTGCCGGGCGCGGTGCTCGGCAGGAACGTGGTGGTCGCCGCGGGCTCGGTCGTACGGGGCGACGTGCCGGACCACGCCGTGGTCGCCGGCGCCCCTGCCCGGGTCGTCCGCAGCTACGACCCCGCGGGCGGCTGGCAGCCGCCGCTGCGGACGCCGCCGCCCGTACCGGTCCAGGGCGGCGCGCCGCAGGAGGGCGGGCCGCCCGCCCGCGGCACCGGGGGCTGAGCGCCCGTCAGGGCACGGCGAGCAGCAGGGCGCCGGCCAGCGCGAGCCCGGCGCCAGCTGCCTGCACCGTGCGCAGCCGCTCGCCGAGGACGCCACGCGCCGTCAGCGCGGTGACGACCGGATAGACGGAGGCGAGCACGGCGGCGACGGTGACGGGGCCGCTGTGGGCCGCGACGCTGTACGTGCCGTTGGCCGCGACGTCGGCGAGCCCGACGAGGGCGAGCGCGGGCAGCGCGGCGAGCAGGGTCCGCGCCCCGGCGCCCTCCGGCCCCTCGGGCAGGACGGCGGCGCCGCGCCTGCGTGCCGCCCACAGCGCGCCGCCGCCGACCGCGACATTGGTGACGCGCTGCGTGAACAGCGCGAGGAACAGGCCGGGCACCGTGGACGACGCCTCCGAGATCAGCGCCATCACCGCGCCGAACCCGAGCGCCGCGAGGAGGGTGAGCGCCAGGACGCCGCGCCGCACCTGCGCGCCCCGCAGCTCGGGGCCGCCCGCGAGGACGACGCCCGCGACGGCGACGCCCGCCCCCGCGAGCTGGACGAGCCCGGGGCGCTCGCCGACCGCGATGCCGACAGCGACCGGCACGGCGACGCCCAGCGACCCGAGCGGCGAGACCACGCCCATCGGGCCGAGCGCGAGGGCCCGGTAGAAGCAGAGCATGGCGGCGGGGCCGACCGCGCCGGCCGCGACCGCGTACCAGAGGCGGGCGTCGGCCGTGGTCCAGGCGCCGGTGGCCGCGACGACGGCGCCGAGCACGACGACCGTGACCGCCTGGGAGGCGACGACGACCGTGAGGGCGGGGACGCGGCGCGTGAGGAGCCCGCCGCCGAAGTCGGCGAAGCCGATGAGCAGGCTGGTGGTCAGGGCGAACAGAACGCTCATCGCGCCTCGAAGTACAGTGTGGTGCACGATGAGGTGCACTGCGGAGGACCGGCTGGACGCCGTCCACCATAGTGCAGTCTCCTGCCCTGTCTAGTCGAATGTATTGGACTGACTCGTCGTGGACCTCGACCAGCTCACCCAGGCGCTCGCCCGCAACCTCAAACACTGGCGCGCCGACCGGGGGCTCACCCTCGACGCCCTCGCCGAGCGCGCGTCCGTCAGCCGCGGCATGATCATCCAGATCGAGCAGGCGCGCACCAACCCCAGCGTCGGCACCACCGTCAAGCTCGCCGACGCGCTCGGCGTCAGCATCGCCACCCTGCTCGACTTCGAGCACGGCCCGCAGGTCCGCGTCGTCCCCCGCGAGCAGGCCGTGCGCATGTGGTCCACCCCCGCGGGCAGCCAGGCCACCCTGCTCGTCGGCGGCGAGGGCGAGGGCCCGCGCGAACTGTGGTCCTGGACCCTGATGCCGGGCGACGAGAGCACCTCGGAGGCGCACCCGCCCGCCACCACGGAACTCCTCCACGTCACGGCCGGGGTGCTCACCCTCCTCGTGGACGGCACCGGCCACACCGTGCCGGCGGGCAGCTCGGCCGCCTTCGAGGCGAACGTCCCGCACGGCTACCGCAACGACGGCGCCGAACGGGTCGAGCTGATGATGTCCGTGTCCGTCCCCGCGCTGCGCTGAACCCCCGGCGGGGCCACGGCCCGAGGCCTCAGCCGAGCCGGGGGATCTCGATGGCGGGGCACCGGTCCATCACCATGTCGAGCCCCGCCGCCCTGGTACGGGCGTACGCCGCCTCGTCCACCACGCCCAGCTGGAACCAGACCGCCCCTGCGCCCTTCGCGACGGCCTCGTCGGCGACCGCGCCCGCGAGCCGGCTGTTGACGAACACGTCCACCACGTCCACGGCGAACGGCACCGCGTCGAGCGAGGCGTACCCCGGCTCGCCCAGCACGGCCTCGGCCCGCGGGTGCACCGGCACCACGCGCTTGCCGAACCGCCTGAGCACCTCGGCCACGCCGTACGCGGCACGCGCCCTGTTGCCGGAGAGGCCCACCACGGCCCAGGTGTCGCCCGTGCCGGTCAGGATCCTGCGGATCGTCGCGTCGTCCGCGTACCCGGCGGACCCGGCGGACCCGGCGGATCCGGCGGGCCCAGTGGATCCGGTGGATCCGGCGGACCCGGCGGGGAAGTCGTCTGCGTTCATGTCCCGGCAACGGACCGGCCGCGGCCCGGCATTCCCGCCCCCGGCCCGCCCGCGCCCCCGCATAGGGTGGGGCGATGCCCGAGCAGTACCTGACCGTCGCGCGCGCCGGCGTCCACGAGACCGAGATCAACAGGTCGCGCTTCCTGTGCGCCCTCGCGCCCTGCGCCACCGAGCGCGAGGCACAGGAGTTCGTCGCCCGCGTCCGCGCCGAGCACCCCGCGGCCAGCCACAACTGCCACGCGTACGTCATCGGCGCGGACGCCGCCGTCCAGCGCGCGAGCGACGACGGCGAACCCGGCGGCACCGCGGGCGCGCCGATGCTCCAGATGCTGCTGCGCCGCGAGGTGCGCTACACCGCGGCGGTCGTCACCCGCTACTTCGGCGGGGTGAAACTCGGCGCAGGCGGCCTGATCCGGGCGTACGGCGGCGTGGTCGGCGAGGCGCTCGACGCGCTCGGCACCCGGACGAGGAAGCGCCTGCGGCTCGCCACCGTCACCGTCGACCACCAGCGCGCCGGACGGCTCGAGAACGACCTGCGCACCACCGGGCGCACCGTGCTCGGCGTCCGCTACACCGAGGCCGTCGCGATCGACCTCACCCTGCCCGACGCCGACGTGGCCGCCTTTCGCGGCTGGCTCGCCGACGCCACCGCGGGCACCGCGCGCCTCGAACTGGGCGGCGAGGCATACGGCGACGCGTGACGGGCGGTGCGTGACGGACGGGGCGCGCGGCGGCACCCGGGGCGCGCCGCGCCGACCCCCACACCCCTGGCCGCCGACTTTCCCGGCCTTCCCGGGGACCCCGCACGCACTGTCGCACCCCGCGGATACGCTCAGGGATCATGAGATTCCTGCACACGTCGGACTGGCACCTGGGGCGGTCGTTCCACCGGGTGAGCCTCCTCGAAGCCCAGGCCGCCTTCCTCGATCACCTGGTGGCGGCGGCGCGCGAGCACGCCGTGGACGCGGTGCTGGTCGCGGGCGACGTGTACGACAGGGCCGTGCCGCCCCTCGCGGCCGTCGAGCTGTTCGACCGGGCCCTGCACCGGCTCGCGGACGCCGGGGTGCCCACGGTGATGATCCCGGGCAACCACGACTCGGCCCGCAGGCTCGGCGTGGGCGCGGGGCTCATCGAGCGCGCCGGCATCCACCTGCGCACCGACCCGGCGGCCTGCGGCACCCCCGTACTGCTGTCCGACGCGCACGGCGAGGTCGCCTGCTACGGGCTGCCGTACCTCGAACCCTCCCTGGTGCGCGACGACTTCAAGGTCGCGGCGGCACGGCACGAGGCGGTGCTCGGCGCCGCGATGGACCGGGTGCGCGCCGACCTCGCGGCCCGGCCCGCCGGGACCAGGTCCGTGGTGCTCGCGCACGCCTTCGTCACGGGAGGCGCGCCGAGCGACAGCGAGCGCGACATCGCCGTCGGCGGCGTGGCGTCCGTGCCCGCCGCGGTCTTCGACGGCGTCGACTACGTGGCCCTCGGACACCTGCACGGCGCCCAGCGCCTCACCGACCGCGTCCGCTACTCGGGTTCGCCGCTCGCCTACTCGTTCTCCGAGGCGCACCAGCACAAGTCCAGCTGGCTCGTCGACCTGGGCCCCGAGGGGGAGATCGCGGCCGAGCGCCTCGACTGCCCCGTCCCGCGGCCGCTCGCACGCATCAGGGGCACCCTGGAGGACCTGCTCGCCGCCCCGGCGCTCGCCGCACATGAGGACGCCTGGGTCGAAGCCACCCTCACCGACGCGGCACGCCCGAAGGAGCCCATGGCCCGCCTGACGGCCCGCTTCCCGCACACGCTCAGCCTGGTCTTCGAGCCCGAGCGCGCCGAGGACACCGGCGCCGCCTCCTACGCCCGGCGCCTGCGGGGCCGCACCGACCAGCAGATCGCCGAGGACTTCGTCGCCCACGTGCGCGGGGGCCCGGGCGCAGACGAGGCCGAACGCGCCGTGCTGCGTGGCGCGTTCGAGGACGTACGGGTCGACGGAGCGGTCCGCGAGGTCGCCCCGTGAGACTCCACCGCCTCACGGTCAGCGCCTTCGGCCCCTTCGCCGCCACCCAGGAGATCGACTTCGACGCCCTGTCGAGGGCGGGCCTCTTCCTGCTGCGCGGCCAGACCGGCGCGGGCAAGACCTCCGTCCTCGACGCGGTCTGCTTCGCCCTCTACGGCGGGGTGCCGGGCGCCCGGCAGAAGCCAGGCGTCGTCCTGCGCAGCGACCACGCGGCCCCCGGCACCCTCACCGAGGTCACCCTCGACCTGACCGTCGCCGGCCGCCGCCTCGAAGTCACCCGCAGCCCCGCCCAGCGGCGCCCGAAGAAGGGCCGCGCCGGCTTCACCACCGTCAAGGCCGCGAGCGCGCTGCGCGAGTACGACGCGCGGACGGGCGCGTGGCGCGCCCTGAGCCGCACGCACCAGGAGATCGGCAAGGAGATCACCGAACTGCTCGGGATGAGCCGCGAGCAGTTCTGCCAGGTCGTCCTCCTGCCCCAGGGCGACTTCGCGCAGTTCCTCCAGGCCGACGCCGAGCAGCGCGCCAGGCTGCTCGGGCGGCTGTTCGACACGCACAGGTTCGCCGCGGTCGAGGACCGCCTCGCCGAGCTGCGCCGCGGCGCGGAGGCGCGGGTGCGCGCGGGCGACGAGCGGCTGTACGCGACGGCGCAGCGCATCGCGCAGGCCGCGGGCCCCGACGGCGCCCCGCCCCTGCCCGCCCTGCGACCCGGCGACCCGGGGCTCGCGACATCGGTGCTCACCTGGGCCGCCGTCGCCCGCACCGTCGCGGCCGAGCGCCGCGACATCGCGGAGCGCGCGCTCGCCGAGGCCGCCCGCAGGCAGCGCGCCGCCCGCGCCGCGCTGGACGCCGAGACCGAACTGGCCAGGCTGCAGCAGCGGTTCGCGGAGACCCGCAAGCGCGCCGACACCGTGGACGAGGCCCGTGCCGACCGCGAAGCGGCGCAGGCGCTGCTCGACGCCGACCGCAGGGCCGAGCGCGTCCAGGAGGCCCTCGCGCTGCGGGACACGGCCGCCCGGCAGGACCGCGGCGCCGCTGACGCCTGCGCCGCCGCGCGGCGCCCCCTGCCCGCCGACCTCGCCGACGCCGGAGCCGAGACGCTCGCCGCGGCGGAGCGCACCGTGCGTGAGGAGCTCGGCGCCCTCGCGTCCGCGCGCGCGGCCGAGGCGCGTGAGGCCGAGCTCCGCGGCGAACGCGCCGATCTCGAACGCCAGTTGCGCGCCGACGAGGAGGCCGTGAGGGAAGCAGGGAGCTGGCTCGACGGCTGGCAGGAGCGGCAGGCAGGGCTGCGCGAGGCGATCGAGGAGGCCCAGGGGGCGGCCACCGCGGCCGAGCGCCTCGCCGGGCTCCGAGAGCCCGTCAGGCGCAGGCTCGCGGCGGCCCGCACCCGGGACACGGCGGCGCGCGAGGCCGCCGAGGCCGAGACCCGCGCCCTCGCCGCGGCCCGCGCGGCGGCCGCCGCCCACGAGAGGTGGCTCGACCTGCGCGAGCGCAGGCTCAGCGGCATGGCGGCCGAACTCGCCGCCGCCCTGCGGCCAGGCACCCCCTGCGCGGTCTGCGGCGCCACAGAGCACCCGGCCCCCGCGCTGCCCGCGGCCGGCCAGGTCGACCCGGCCGCAGAGGACGCGGCGCAGGCCGCACACCGGCGCGCGGAGGAGGCGCGCCGCACCGCCGACGCCGCGTACACCCGCGTCCGCGAGGCGCACGCGGCGGCCGCCGCGGAGGCGGGCGAGACGCCCGCGGCCGACCTGGCCGACGAGTTCGACCGGCTCACCCGCGACCACGAGGAGGCCCGCGCGGCCGCCGCACGCGCCCACCCGGCGAAGGAGGCGCTCGACCGGGCAGAGCGCGAGTACCGGGACCGGCAGGACGCCAAGCGGCAGGCCGAGCGCGCCGTCGCGTCCCGCACCGCGCAGCGCGAGGCGCTCGACCGGGAACAGGCCCACCTGGCGGCCGAGTTGTCGCGCGCCCGCGGCACGTCCGCCACGGTGGCCCGGCGCGCGTCCGACCTGGAGGTGCGGGCCGCCCTGCTGTCGGCGGCGGCGGACGCCGTGCGCGCTGCGGACAGCGCGGCGAGCGGGCTCAAGGACGCCGACGCCCGCCTCGCGGACGCCGCCTTCCGCGCGGGCTTCGACACCCCGGCGGCCGCGGCCGCCGCCCTGCTCGACCCGCGGGCGCGCCGCGAGCTCCAGCAGCGCATCGACGCCTGGCAGCGGGAGGCCGCCGTCGTCGCCGAGCGCCTCGCCGAGCAGGACGCGGCCGACGCGGCCGCCCGGCCGCGCGCGGAGACCGCGGCGGCGCGCGCCGCGCACGAGGCGGCGGAGGACGCGCTGCGGGCGGCGAGCACCGCGCTCGCCACCGCAGGCGAACGCGGTGCCGCGCTCGCCGACCTGTCCGCGCTCGCCGACGCCGAGGCCCGCTCCCTCGGCCCGCTGCGCGCCGCCTACGACCGGGTCGCCGGGCTCGCCGCGCTGACCGCGGGCACGTCGGCGCAGAACGAGCGGCGGATGCGCCTGGAGTCGTACGTCCTGGCCGCGCGGCTCGAACAGGTCGCCGCCGCGGCGACCGTACGCCTCCAGCACATGTCGTCGGGGCGGTACGCGCTGGTGCACACCGACGCCCGGGCCGGCCAGCGGCGCTCCGGCCTCGGCCTCGACGTCGTGGACGCCTGGACGGGCAGCACGCGCGACACCGCGACGCTCTCCGGCGGCGAGACGTTCTTCGTGTCCCTGGCGCTCGCCCTCGGCCTCGCGGACGTCGTGAGCGACGAGGCGGGCGGCGTGCGGCTCGACACCCTCTTCATCGACGAGGGCTTCGGCAGCCTCGACGACCAGACCCTCGACGAGGTGCTCGACGTCCTCGACGGGCTGCGCGACCGCGACCGCAGCGTGGGCATCGTCAGCCATGTCGCGGACCTGCGCCGCCGCATCCCGGCCCAGCTCGAAGTGGTCAAGGGCCGTCAGGGCTCGACCGTACGGCTGCGCACGGCGCCCCTCGACTGAGCCGCGGCCCGCCCCCGCCGTCCTGCGGGGGCGGGCCCGTGCCTCAGAGCCGCGACACCACGTCGACCAGGTCGTCGAGGCCGAGCGAGCCCTGCGAGAGCGCCGCCATGTGCCAGCTCTTGAGGTCGAAGGCGTCGCCGTGCCGCTGCTTCGCCTTCTCCCGGCCGAGCAGCCAGGCCCGTTCGCCGAGCTTGTAGCCGATGGCCTGCCCCGGCATCGAGAGGTAGCGGACCAGTTCGCTCTCCACGAAGTCCGCGGGCCGCCCGCTGTGCATGCCGAAGAACTCCTGCGCGAGCGCGGGCGTCCACCGCTCGCCCGGGTGGAACGGCGACTCGGCGGGGATCACCAGCTCCAGGTGCATGCCGATGTCGACGATGACCCGGCAGGCGCGCATCATCTGCGCGTCCAGGTAGCCGATCCTGCGCTCGGCGTCCGGCAGGAACCCCAGCTCGTCCATGAGCCGCTCCGCGTACAGCGCCCAGCCCTCGACATTGGCGCTCACCGTGCCGACGGTCGCCTGGTAGCGGGAGAGCCGGCTCGCGACATGGGTCCACTGCGCGAGCTGGAGGTGGTGGCCGGGCACCCCCTCGTGGTACCAGGTCGAGACCAGGTCGTAGACGGGGAAGCGGGTCTCGCCCATCGTCGGCAGCCAGGTGCGGCCCGGCCGGGAGAAGTCCTCGGAGGGCGCGGTGTAGTACGGCGCCGCGGCCCCGCCCGCCGGGGCGATCATCGCCTCCACCGTGCGCACCCGCGGCGCGAGTTCGAAGTGCGTGCCGTCGAGCGCCTCGACGGCCTCGTCCATGAGCCCCTGGAGCCACTCGCGCACCTCGGCCACGCCCTCGATGTGCCTGCCGTGCACATCGAGGTGGGCCAGCGCCTCCCACGGCGTCGCGCCGGGCAGGATCTTGGCCGCCTCGGTCTTCATCTCGGCCAGCAGCCTGTGGTACTCGGCCCAGCCGTACGCGTACGCCTCGGACAGGTCGAGGTCCGTGCCGTTGAAGTAGCGCGACCAGCGCGCGTACCGCTCGGCGCCCACGGTGTCGGGGGCGCCGGCGACGGCCGGCGCGTACACGTCCCGCATCCAGTCCCGCAGCGCCCCCACCGATGCGGTCGCCGCCTGCGCGGCCACGGCGGCCTCCTTGCGCAGCGGCTCGGGCGCCCCGGCCGCGAACTCGTCGAACCAGCCGTGGCCCTCGCCCGCCCACTCGGTGAGCTGCTCCACGAAGGTCGCCGTGGGGCGCGGCCCGCCCTTGAGGCCGCGCTCGAGGCCGAGGCCGAGCGAGGCCCGGTACCCGTCGAGCGCGGCGGGCACGGCGCCGAGCCGCGCGACCACGGCCTCCCAGTCCTCCTCGGTCGCGGTGGGCGTCAGCGTGAACGCCTCGCGGACGCTGTGCGCGGGGGAGTGGATGTTGCTCACCGCACACAGGTGCTCGTCGGCCTCGTACACGGCGAGCGCGGCCGTGAGCCGCTCCCGCAGCAGCCTGCCGCACATCCGCTCCGCGTCGCTTTCTGCGCCCGGCTGCCGCTCGGCCTCGTCGAGCCGGGCGAGGGCGGCCCGGTCGGCTTCGGCCTGCGCGTCGTACCCGGCGGGTGAGAAGTCGGGCAGCCGGCTGTTGCTCTCCCGCACGCCGAGGTACGTGCCGGTGATGGGGTCGAGTTCGATGAGTGCGTCGACGTAGGCGTCGGCGACCTGGCGGGGCAGCGCGCTGCCGGAAGTCTCTGACATGCCGACATCCTCCCCGACGAGGAGCCGTCCTTCCTACCCCGCCCACCCCGCGCCGCCCCGGTCCGCCGCGCCCCGGCGGTGGCGGGCGCAGGTGCGCGGCGGTGCGGTCCTGAAGGACCGGCGCGGGAAGGCGCGGGTACGGTCAGCGCTCCGGGCGGCCCGCCCCGAACAGGCCGGCGTCCCCGTCGGGGGCCAGCGCCCGCACCGATTCCGGGTCCAGCGTGGCGGTGATCACCAGGGTGCCGTCCTCGACCTGGTAGTCGAGGGGGAGCCCGAGGCCCCGCATGGCCGCGGTCGCCGCCCTGTTGCGGCGCGCCGTCACCGCGTACAGGCCGGTGCAGCCGTCCCGCACCGCGAGCACCGCGAGGCGGGTGAGCAGCGCGGAGCCGATGCCCCGCCGCTGCCAGGCGTCCTCGACCAGCAGGGCGGCCTCGGCCTCCTCGCCGTCCCAGAGGAGGTGGCCGAGCCCCACCAGCCTGCCGGTCGGCGTGTACGCGCCGAGGGTGCGGCCGAAGCGAGGGCTGAGCAGGTGCGCGAGGTAGCCGTCCGCCTCGCCCATCGGGCCGTGGTAGCGCATCCGGAGTGTCTCCTCCGAGCAGCGGCCGTGCAGCGCGACGGCCGCGGCACGCGCCTCCTCGCCCACCCTGCGCAGCGTGATGCCGCCGGACGGCGCAGGCAGGTCGACGGCCACGTCCTGGCCGCAGGCGCCGCGCGGGCCGAGACGCGTGTCCAGCGCGACCAGGGCCCGCGCCCTGGCGAACTCGGTGGGGGTGAACGGCAGCGACGGGCGCTCGGCGACCAGCGTGCCGCCGCCTCCGTCCCGCAGCCGCATCGACGTGCCGTCGAGCACGCCCTCCGCGGGCACCGTCTCGGCGGACGGCGTGCCCGTCAGGGAGTACGCGGGGACCGACCGCACGGAGCACCTGCCGAGCAGGGACCGCAGGGCGAGCGGGAGTTCCGCGGGATCGAGGGCGGTGCAGGTGGCGAGCGCCAGGGCCCGCGTCGGGGCGTCCACCAGGTCGTGTGCGTCGGCCCGCTCGGCCCACGCCTGGCTGCCGCCGCCCCTGCGCACGGTCCGCAGGAGGCCGTCGGCGTGCAGCGCCGAGGGGGCGCGGAGGAGGAACTCGTCGACCGTGCCGGTCGCCAGCGGGTGCGTCTGGAGCGTGAGGATGTCGATCCTGCCCTTGGCCAGCGCGGCGCACAGCCGCGCCAGGCTGCCCGGTTTGTCCTCCACGGTCGCCCGCACGCGCCACAGGGACGTTCCGTCCCCGGTGTCGCCGGGTGTGCCGTCGGCCCTGGAAAGATGCAGGAATTCGGCGATACGGCGAGGCCATGGGCGGGGTCCCCGCGCGCTCGTGCCGGACGTCGGATCACTCATGGGACCACTCTGGCCGCCAGGTGTTTCGTGATCACGAACGGAGTATGACTGGTGGGTTAAGGATGGTTTTGATTGGCTTTGCGTCATTTTTGGGCCGTTCCTGACAGCTCGCTGATGAACTCAGGGACGCACGGCGGGTGGTGGGCGGTTCGCCCCGGCCGCAGGTCGCAGTGTCCCCGTCCCGCTCCCGCGCCCCGGCGCGGCCGGCCGCTTCGCCTCCGGCTCCGCGGGCTCCGCACCCCTGACGCGGCAGGCGGCCACGGACAGTATCCCCTCCGCTCGCCGGAGTGACGAGGGGTCTGCGGGAATTCCCGGGAACGCACCGGCGGTCGCGTCCCGCGCGGCGGCGTGCGCGCCGGTGTGCGAGGGCCCTCCCGGCCGTGCCGACTGCCCGCGGCCGTCCGAACCGTGAGACGGCGGCGGCCTCGGTATGACAACTCCGTGAACGGCGGCGGGACCGCGGGGGAGTGTGCCGCTCGGCGCCCGCACCATGGTGCCGTGGCCGTGCGCGCACCCCCGAAGGCCCGCTCACCTTGCCCTGTACGGCTTCCGCGCCGCGAGCGTGCGGCGGGCCGGGCGGCCGCGCGGACGCCGGGGTCCGGCCCGCGGTGCCCTCCCGGCGCCCTGGGAACGCTCCCAATTCCCGGGTATTGGTCTTGACCAAGTCCCGCGGGGGTCCTATCGTCGCGTTTAGTGCAGGAACCTTTAATAAACAAGGGCATGGAATCCTGCCGCAGATGGCGACCGTGGAGGCGCAGGGTGGGGACCACGCAGCTGGAGACAGTGCCGGAGCCGAAGTACTGGCACCTCAAGAACGTGCTCGGCGAAGCCCTCGACTCCGAGTTCCAGGTCGGGGAGATCCTGCCCAACGAGCGCGACCTCGCGGCGCGTTTCGGCGTCGCCCGGGCCACGCTCAGGCAGGCGCTCGAACAACTGGAGCTCGAAGGGCGCCTCCAGCGCCGCCGCGGCGTCGGCACGACGGTCGCGCCGCCCCGCCTCGGTGTCGACGTCTCCACGACGCACGCGAGCGGACCCGGCGCTTCCGACGACGCCTGGCAGCCGCTCGACTGCACGGCGGCCGTCCCGCCCGCCGCCGTCGCCCGCCTCCTCGACGCGGACGCGGCCACCGAGGTGCACATGGTCCGCCGCGTGCGCTCCACCCACGGCCAGTGCGTCGCCGCAGAACTGCTGTACGTCCCGGACGCCTCGGTGCCCGACCTCTCCGCCATAGACGCGCCGTCGGGGCCCGCCCGCGCCCGGAGCGTGCTGCGCGAGCTCCAGCGCTCCGGCATCGAGGGGCAGGACCGCTCGGTCGAGCTGGGCTCCGCCCGGGCCGACGACGCCAAGGAGCTCGACCGGCTGCCCGGCGCACCCGTCCTCGTGGTGACGACGCGCTACCTGGCCGCGGGCCGCGCGGTGGCCGTCTCCGTCGCCACGTACCGCGCGGACACCTGCCGGCTGACCTTCGGGGACGCGGGCGAGGTCGAGATCAGCGAGGAGCCGGCGCGCGCCGCCTCCTGACGCGCCGCCACCGGCCCCGAAGCGGGCTGGGCCTCTCAGCCGACCCGTATCCGGCGACTCGTATCCGGGCCTTGGCACGTGACGTGCCGCCACGCCCACCGTGTCCTGACAGCCCCTCAACGCCCCGCTCCGGAACGGCCCGTCGCTCAGCGGCGGGCCGTCACCGTGCGCTCCACGGCGAAAAGCTCCTCCTCGACATGGTCGAGCGCGAGCCGCAGCGCACCGGTGGCCACCGCCGCCTCGCCCAGCATCGACAGCTCGACCCGCGGCGCCCGCAGGCAGAAGCGGGACAGCTCGCCGCGCAGCGGCTCCAGCACGCCGTCGAGCCCGGCGGCCCAGCCGCCGATCACCACCAACTCGGGGTCGAGCGCGAGCGACAGCGCGGCCACGTCGTGCACCAGGCGCCGGGTGAAGCGCTCCATCGCCTCACGGGCCCGCACGTCGCCCTCCTTGGCCAGGGCGAAGACCTTCGCCACCGCGTGCTCGTCGAGCGGGTGCAGCGGCTCGCCCGTGGTCGAGAGCAGCGCCTCCGGCGTCGCCTCCCGCCCCAGCAGGTGCAGCGCGCCGATCTCGCCCGCTGCGCCGCCGAACCCCCGGTGCAGCCGCCCCCCGATCAGGGCGCCCGCCCCGGGACTCAGCCCGGCGAGGACGAACACGACGTCGTCGGAATCGGTCGCCACACCCTTCCAGTGCTCGGCGACGGCCGCCGTGTTCGCGTCGTTCTCCACCACCACGGGGCATCTGAAGGACCTGCGCAGCCGCTCTCCCAGCGGCAGGCCCGTCCAGCCAGGCAGGGCCGTGCCCAGCCTGACCGTGCCGTCGGCCTCCACGATGCCGGGGCTGCCGACGCCGACCGCGCGCAGTGAGCCCCTGGCCACCCCCGTGCGGCGCAGCACGTCGGCGACCACCTGCCGTACCCGTTCGAGCCGTTCGTCGGCGTCCGCCTCCTCGGAGACCTCGCGGCGGCCCGCGCCGATGATGCGGCCGTCGAGCGCGGAGATCAGCGCGGAGACGCGGTGGGCGCCGATCTCCACCCCCAGCAGGTGGCCCGCCTCGACGCGGAAGCGGAACCGGCGGGCGGGCCGGCCCTGCTTGCGCGCCTCGCCGTCGTCCGGCGGCACCTCGACGACGAGGCCGCCCTCCGTCAGGCCGTCCACCACGCCCTCGACGGTCGGCCGGGACAATCCGGTGATCCCGCTCATGTCGGTCAGGGTGAGGGGGGTGCTGCCCCGCAGGGCGTGCAGGACCACGGCGGAGTTGATCCGCCGCAGCAGTGAAGGGTCCCCGCCGGTCAGCCGCCCCACGATGCCCTCCCTGCCCGTACGCGTGTGAGCCGGATGCTACTCGCTGGTTGCGTACCGGGCGAGTGCCGATGGAGGCTGGAGCCCTACGTCAGGGATCGACACGGAGGCACATCGATGGCTCAGCAAGACGACGTGGTGGTCAGCCCTTCGGACTGGGTGGCCGACCAGGCCAAGGAGTATGCGGAGTCCGGCGGCACCCGGGGCACCGACATGAACGGCTCGCCCTGCCTGCTCCTCGACTACAAGGGGCGCAAGTCGGGCGTGTGGCGCCGCACCGTCCTGATCTACGGGCTCGACGGCGACGACCCGCTGATCGTGGCCTCCAAGGGCGGCGCCGACGAGCACCCGCTGTGGTACCTCAACCTCCGCGCCAACCCCGAGGTCCGGGTCCAGGTGGGCCCCGAGCGCTTCGAGGCGACGGCCGAGACGCTCACACCCGAGGAGAAGGCCAGGGTCTGGCCCCATCTGCTCGACGTCTACCCGCCGTACGCCGACTACCAGGCCAAGACGGCGCGCGACATCCCCGTCGTACGCCTCCGCCGCGCCAAGGGCTGACCGCACGCGCCGCACACGGGCGGTCGGCGCGGGGCGTGAGGGCGCGCGGGGCTGACGGGTGGCCATGTCGGCGCCGGGGGCGGGTTTACTGGGGGCATGACCTTCAGCGTCCCGGCCGCCGACCGTGCCACCGCCGTCGAGGAGTTGCGTACCCGGGCCTTCCCCGCGCAGCGGGTAAGGACCGGGACGGTCGCGAGCGGGCCGGCCCACCACTGGGCCGAGCTGTCCAGAACACCCGTGTGGGACGGCGATGTCGCGGACCGGGCCGCGGCCGATGAGCGGGCGGCTGCCGAGCGGCTCGCACTCAGCCGCGAACTGGCCGCGCGCTGGGAGGCGGAGCCGCAGACCGTCGGCCTCGGGAGCCTGGCCCTGCGGGAGGCCGAGGGGGAGGAGCCGGCGGAGCCGTGGCGGCTGCTCGGGCGGAGCGTGCCGGACGTCGACCTGTGGCACATGGACGGGCGGTGGATAGCGATAGGGGTCTCCGGGCTGCCCGCCGATCACGAACGCGTCCTGGTCGCGGTGGTCACCGGCGCGGACCCGCCCTGACCGGGGCGGGCCCGAGCCGGTGACCACCGGTCAGGGCAGGTCCGCAGCCGCGCGGAGCCTGGCGAACTCCTGGGCCATGGTCTCCACCGTCCAATGGGCGTTGAGACCGCTGGGGTTGGGCAGCACCCAGACGCCGGTGCCCGCGAGGGTGCGCTCCTGGCGGCCGACCGCCGCCTTCTTGTCGCCGAAGGCGGTCCGGTAGGCCGTGATCCCGGCGACCGCGAGCCAACGCGGCCGCAGCTCCCCGATTTTGGCGCGGAGAGCGTCGCCGCCCGCGCGCAGCTCGGCGTCGGTCAGCTCGTCGGCGCGGGCGGACGCCCGCGGGCAGCAGCAGCGCGTGGCCATCGCGCGGGCCCTCGTCAAGCGGCCCAGGGTGCTGCTCGCCGACGAACCGACGGGAAACCTCGACGAG